>NZ_DATBUP010000183.1:0-3375 GCF_036515995.1 Pedomonas sp.
TCCGCCAACATGAGCCTTGGCGTCAACCTGCTGGCGGCACTGGTGAAGCAGGCGGCCGCCCGTCTGGGCGATGACTGGGACATCGAGGTGCTGGAAATGCACCACCGCCACAAGGTCGATGCCCCTTCCGGCACCGCCCTGCTGTTGGGCCGCGCTGCCGCCGAAGGGCGCGGTGTCGATCTGGAGGAAAAGTCTGTGCGGGTGCGCGATGGCATTACGGGCGCGCGCAAGGCGGGCGATATCGGCTTTGCCACCCTGCGCGGCGGCTCGGTGCCGGGCGATCACACGGTCATGTTCGCGGCAGAGAATGAAGTGATCGAACTGTCCCACCACGCCCAGTCCCGCGCCATCTTCGCCCGCGGCGCGGTGCGCGCGGCGCTTTGGCTCGCTGGCCAGAAGCCGGGCCGTTACAGCATGAACGACGTGCTGGGGCTTTAAATTCGTTTAAGTGCGGGGGACTTGTCTCTCGCACGCCCGGTTGTTTGCCGAGTCGTGCCCTTCATGCCGGGCGCTGCCTTTTGAAATGGATGGGAGGTGCAGGAGGAGTAACTCCCTCCTGCTAAAATCACTGCTCAGCCCTCACGCAAAGCGCAGGGCCTGGTCACGGCGGGCGAGGCCGTCCTCGATCACCGCCTTGATTTCCAGCCGCTCCTCCGGTGTGAGGAAGCGCCCCAGCAGCAGCCGCTTGCCGTGCGAGCGCAGCCACAGCTTGTTTTCTTCCTCGCCGAAGGTTTCCAGTTCCAGCCGCACCCAGTAGGGCTCGAAGCGGACCTGCTCTTCCTTCCCTCCGGCGGAGACCCGGCGCACTACCAACTCGTCCTCGTTCAGCTGCACTTCCTCGTATTCCTTGGCGGAGGCGTAGTTGAGGCGGAAGGCACCGTAGAGCAGCGCGGCATCCAGCACGAAGAAGAACGCCACCGGCCATGCGCCCAGTACCAGGAAGCGCACGGCACTGATGGCGGTGATGATGCCCACAATGATCATCAGCCGCCGAAATTGCCGGACGGAGAGTGACCTATGCGGGTATAGCCGCAGGTTGAGGAAGAGGGTATGACCCATCATATGCCTTTAAATACTTCAGTGTCCGGCGGCTTCAATGCCCCGCCACCTCAACTCCCGCCTTGCCAGTTACGCCCATGAAACCCGTTGATATCGAAGAGATGTTCCGCCGCCTGTCGGCTTCCAACCCGGAGCCGCAGACCGAGCTGGAGTACACAAATCCCTACACGCTCCTCGTGGCCGTGGCGCTGTCGGCGCAGGCCACGGACGTGGGTGTGAACAAGGCGACGAAGGCTCTGTTCGCCAAGGTGTCCACGCCCCAGCAGATGCTGGAGCTGGGGCTGGATGGCCTGAAGCAGCACATCAAGACCATCGGGCTGTTCAACACGAAGGCTGCCAACGTCATCGCCATGTCCGAGATTCTGGTACGCGAGCATGGCGGCGAGGTTCCGTGTGACCGTGCTGCGCTTGAGGCGCTGCCCGGCGTCGGGCGCAAGACGGCCAACGTGGTGCTGAACGTGGCGTTCGGGGAAGAGACCTGCGCGGTGGATACCCACATTTTCCGCGTTTCCAACCGCACCGGTCTTGCACCGGGCAAGACGCCGCTGGCGGTCGAGCTGGGGCTGATGAAGGTGCTGCCTGCGGCCTACCGGCGGCATGCTCACCACTGGCTGATTCTGCATGGGCGTTATGTGTGCAAGGCGCGTGGGCCGATGTGCGGGGCTTGCCCGATCAATGACCTGTGCGAATGGCCGGAGAAGCCTGCTTATGGCGGCCCGGCACTGCAGGCCCCGGCCAAGAGGCGCGCTCGTGCCAAGGTGGCGGCAGGCTGATTCTGTTCACGAGACGTTCAGTGTTCAGCCGCCGTTCAGTTGCGGAGGCGTAGCCTTTTTAAAGTAGTAACAATGGGTTCGCTCAAGGGGAGTTCACATGGCGAAGCCTCATCTGGGAATGTTGTTGGCCATCCCGCTGGCGCTGGGTGCTTGCGCGGCAACTGCTGGTAACTCGGGCAGCGCTTCCGGCCCGCAGTCCACTCCCGCAGCGGCGGAAGGCACCAAGCCGGCGACGACGGACTGCATCGATCTCATCCGTATTGATCGCTCTGAAGTGGTGGATGACCAGACCATCCTGTTCCACATGAAGGGCGGGAAAATCTGGAAGAACACCCTGCCGTACAAGTGCCCGCGGCTTGGTTTCGAGAAGGCGTTCAGCCACAAGACCTCGATCAATCGGCTGTGCAGCGTCGATACCATCACCGTGCTGGACACGTCGGCACGGATGCCGGGCGCAAGCTGCGGCCTTGGCAAGTTCGAGGCTTACACGCCGCCGCCGAAGGGCGAGAAGGCTGACAAGCCTGTGACAACGGAATAAGCGGTAGGAACGGCTCCGGAGGCGCAGACCCTTCTGCGCCCCTTGGAGATCCTCCGCTCCGGCTTATGGCGGGCGGCCCGGAAGGGCGGCTTAAGCGGGTATTTTACTGTTGTTTCTCGCAGAATGTGCTCCATCGCAACTTTCTGCTTGGCCGAAGGCCCCTTCATCTGATAACGGATTGGCCGTTCGCTTAGGCGATGCACCCGTAGCTCAGCTGGATAGAGCGTTGCCCTCCGAAGGCAAAGGCCACACGTTCGAATCGTGTCGGGTGCGCCACCCTCCCTATTCCCGATGACATTGCTGTTCATTTGATCCCTGCCGTCAGGTTAGGGCTGTATTCGTGCTATTAGCTTCAAATATAGACTATCTGCGCCTTGGCCGGGTTTGAGCGGGCAGTTATCCTGCCTGTCACCGCCTGTTCTGGCGGCAGGGCGCTTGCACCGGGCTGGGCCGGTCAGCCCCCGGTTGTTTATTGAATGCCTATTCCTGGCTCTTTTTTGATTTCGCGCGGCGTCGTGTCGTGAGCTGTCGTTTTGCACTGTTCCCCATTTTTGACGATTGGTTTCCATCGCCATGGAGAGCCGATGACGGGCGTCTTCATCACAGTCGACACGGAACTCTCTGTCGGTCGTCATGTCCGCGGTCTCGGCGCGCATGCGAATCTGTGCGAATCCGTTTTCGGTGTCTGCGGTCAGGGCACGTTCGGCATTCAGCATCAGATCCGGCGGCTGGATGCCTATGGCCTGAAGGCGGCGTTCTTCATAGACCCCATGCCGGCGCAGGTGTTCGGGCTCGATATCATCAAGCGTGCCGTTGCGCCGGTTCTGGAGGCCGGGCACGAGGCGCAGCTGCATATCCACACCGAGTGGCTGCCCTACATGACGATCGATCCGCTTGATGGGCGGCGCGGCGGCTGTATCCGGGATTTCAGTTACGCTGACCAGCGCCTGTTGCTGGAGATGGCGCGCGAACTGCTGATCGCGGCGGGCGCACCCCCACCGCTGG
>NZ_DATBUP010000184.1:0-6573 GCF_036515995.1 Pedomonas sp.
CCAGAGCGAGGTGCGGGACGTTTCTTATGTGCGCGTGGAGAAGGACCAGTCCCTGCGCCTCAACCTGCTGTTCGACCCCGGCCACACGCTGGCCGATCGAATTCTGATGGAGCAGTTCACCGCCTGATTCGGGTGAACCTGGCCCCTCAGGGCACGAAAAAGAACAGCAGATTTTGCCAGCCTCGTAATGCTGCATTGCGAGACAACGCATTTTCGCACTATATGGGCGCCGAAATACGGCTGGTCCTGCCTGCTGTTTCGTAACTTTGACGGTAAATGCATGTCATTTGAAATATTAGGTCTGTCGGAAGAATTGCTGCGCGCAGTCGGAGACAGCGGCTACACCGAGCCGACGCCGATCCAGCGCCAGGCTATTCCCACCGTGCTTCAAGGACGTGACGTTCTTGGCGTGGCGCAGACCGGAACGGGCAAAACCGCATCGTTCACCCTGCCGATGATCGACGTACTGGCGCAGGGCCGGACCCGTGCGCGGATGCCCCGCTCCCTGATCCTCGAGCCGACCCGCGAACTGGCGGTGCAGGTGGCCGAGAATTTCGAGAAGTACGGCAAATACCACAAGCTGAACATGGCGCTGCTGATCGGTGGCATGTCCTTCGGCGACCAGGACAAGGTTCTGTCCAAGGGCGCTGACGTGCTGATCGCGACGCCGGGCCGGCTCATCGACCAGATCGAGCGCGGCAAGGTCATGCTCTCGGGCTGCGAGATTCTGGTGATCGACGAAGCCGACCGCATGCTGGACATGGGCTTCATTCCGGACATCGAGAAGATCTGCAACCTGCTGCCGCCGCGCCGGCAGACGCTGCTGTTCTCGGCGACCATGCCGCCCGCCATCAAGCGGCTGGCAGACCAGTTCCTGAAGGACCCGAAGTTCATCGAAGTGGCCCGCCCGGCCACGACCAACGTGTCCATCGCCCAGTCGATGATGGTGGTGCCGGAGCGCTCCAAGCGTGAAGTGCTGCGCTCCCTCCTGCGTTCGGAAGAGGTGAACAACGCCATCATTTTCTGCAACCGCAAGCGGGACGTGCGCACCCTGCACGAATCCCTCACACGCCACGGCTTCAAGGCGGGGCAGCTGCACGGCGACATGGACCAGCCGGAGCGTCTGACAGTGCTCGAGAAGTTCCGCTCGGGCGAAGTGCCGATCCTGGTCGCCAGCGATGTGGCCGCGCGCGGCCTCGACATTCCGGGCGTGAGCCACGTGTTCAACTTCGACGTGCCGATCCATGCGGATGACTACGTGCACCGCATCGGCCGCACCGGCCGCGCGGGCCGCACCGGCACCGCCATCACGCTGGCGACGGAATACGAGGCCGAGATGATCTCGGCCGTCGAGAAGCTGATCCAGCAGCCGATCCCGCGGCGCGATCCGCCGGAAGACGTCAGGCTGGGCGAGCGCGACGCAGCGCCTGCCAAGCGTCGCGGAGCCCGCAAGGACGCCGCGCCCAAGAGCGAAGGCGGCACCCGCGGACGGCGCAGCAAGAGCGAGGCTGGAAAAGCCGAGGCTAAAGGCGAGGTTAGCAAGACCGAGACTGCCAAGAGCGAGACCGGCAAGACCGCAGCGCCCCGCGACGAGGCAAAGGCCAAGCCCGCCTCTCCTGCTCCGGCTCCCGCTCCCATCGAGGCGCGCGCCAGCGAACGGCCCGAGCGTAGCGAACGCTACGAGCGCAATGATCGGTATGACCGTCAGGAGCGCGGCGAGCGCGGACGCGGTCGGGACCGCCGCGATGACCGCTACAGCCGCTATCAGGATCGGGACGAGCCGGTTCTCGGCTTCGGCGACAATCCGCCGGCCTTCTTCCTCGTGACCACCCGCAAGCCGGACGCCGAAACGGCGGACACGAAGACCGAAAAGGCCGAACAGGACAGCTGAGCCTGCCGCTCCGCCTACAGGAGCGCTGAAAATGCAGAGCCGTGACCCGCACCTGGCGGATCACGGCTTTTCGTTTTTCAGGGCCGCCTTTCTCAGGCTTTGGGCTTGGGCGGCAGGAAGCGCTGGAGGCCGCGCGTCAGCCCCGGCGGGAAGACGCTCATGTGGTTCTCCTCGTCCAGCACGACCGAGGCGACGCTGAAGCTGGGATAATTGCGGGACTTCAGGCGGCGCTCGAACGTCAGCATGTCCGCCACCATGTCCGAGTCCTGATTGTAGCGCGGATCCCCCGGACGGGCGGCTTCATAGCTGCCCATGTACATGAACACGTTCGCCGGCAGGTCTTTCGCCCTGGCGGCGTAAGCCTCCTCCACCTTCATCATGTGCTGGTTGGCGTACCAGAGCGACGGGCTGCCGAGGATGTAGTGGCTGAACATGGCGGGCTCGGTGAACAGGGTGTGCGCGCCGAGCAGGGCGCCATAGGAATGGCCCATGTACATCCGCCGCGCGGGGTCGGTGCGGAACTTGCCCTCGATGAAAGGGATCACCTGATCTCGGATGTAGACGCGGTAGGCCTCCGCCTCACCGTAGGGGCCGGACTTGGCCGCCTGCGCGCTGGTGGTCGGAACCGGCGTGTAATCGCGGTTGCGGCTGTACTTCGAGCCATCACCTTCCGCATAGGACAGGCCAACGATAAGGAAATCCTCCAGTCCCTGCTCGTCATCACCCACCCGGCGCGAGATCGCGCGGATGAGCGGGAAGGCATAGGGCGCGTCCGTCACGTACAGAACGGGATAGGTGCGCTCAGGACTGGCCGCGTAGGACTTGGGCAGCGCGACATAGACCTCATACTTCCGGCCCGAGACCGGATCGGGCACGCTCCACACCTGCGTCTCGTCGATCTGATACGGCCGCCCTTCCGCTTGTGCGTCAGCCGATGCTGGCTGGGCGGTAGCGGACTGATCGGTTGCCGCAGCATCAGAGCGCGGCGCCTCCCCGCAGCCGGCAAGGGCCGCAGCAAGCGCGAGCCCGGTCATCATTCCGATAAATTTCATTAATTCCCCCAAATCGTTAGCCAGGCGGCAGAATAAGGGGGAGATCTGCTAAGTATATGTATTTAGACTATTCGTGCGACGAAACGTTCCTGACGCACCGCAGGCCACGCGCCTGCCCGGAAAACCGCCTCAGCGGCCCTGCATGTTGCGCACTTCGGAGGGGACGAGCACTTCGAGCGAGCCCCAGCTTTCCTCCAGCGTCACCTGACAGGACAGGCGCGAGGTGGCGGTCACGCCGGCTGCGAAGTCGAGCATGTCTTCCTCTTCCTCGCTCGGCAGCGGGAGCTTGGAGAAATCCGCCTTGCCGATGATGACGTGGCAGGTGGAGCAGGCCATCTGCCCTTCGCAGGTGCCTTCCAGCGGAATGTCGTGATGCTGGGCGACTTCAAGCAAACGCTCTCCGGGCTGGCCTTCCGCCTCCACGACCTTCTTGCCGCCGGGGAAAACAAACCGGATCTTCACGCTTGCCATGCTCACCTCTGCCTTGTCATCAGCTGCTCTAGCGCCAGGACGCTTCGGTTTGAGCGCGGACGGCCTTCAGGATGGCGTCCGTCATCTCCTTCACGTCATCCGCCGTTGTGGCGCGTCCGAAGCCAATGCGCAAGGTGGCCTGCGCCGTCTGCGACTCCACGCCCAAGGCCTCCAGCACGTAACTGGTCTTGCCGACCGAGGACGCGCAGGCCGCGCCTGACGAAACGGCGAAGCCGCGCAGGTCCGCCAGCAGGCGCGCGCCATCTACGCCCGGGAACGAGACGTTGAGGTTGCCGAAGTAGCGGTGCGTGACCGAGCCGTTGATGCGGAACGCGATGCCGGACTGGCGGAAGGTGTCCACCGTCTGATCCCACAGCGCCTTCACATGGGCCTGATCAGCCTCGAGCTGGCCTTGCGCGATCCTTGCCGCCTCACCGAAGCCGACGCAGAGAAACGGCGCGAGGGTGCCGGAGCGCAGCCCCTCCTCCTGCCCGCCGCCGTGGATCTGCGGCGCGATGGGAACCTGCTTGCGCACATAGATCGCGCCGATGCCCTTGGGGCCGTACAGCTTGTGGCTGGACAGACTGGCCAGATCGAGCCCCAGCGCCTCCACGTCCACCGGGATCTTGCCCGCCGCCTGCGCCATGTCCGAATGGACCAGCGCGCCGTGGGCGTGGGCGAGCTTCGCGATTTCGGCCAGCGGCTGGATGACGCCGATCTCGTTGTTCACCAGCATGACCGAGACCAGCGCGACGCGCTCGTCCAGCGTCTCCTTCAGAGCATCGAGCCGCACCAGCCCGCTCTCATCGACCGGCAGCAGCGTGACCTCGACACCGCGCGTGGCAAGATAGGCCGCCGTCTCACGGATGCAGGCGTGTTCGGTCTCGGCGACGATCAGCCGGTTGCGCCCTTCGCCGGCCCGTTCCATCACGCCCTTCAGCGCGAGGTTGTTGGCCTCGGTCGCGCCGCTGAGGAAGGTGATCTCCTCGGGCTCTGCATTGATCAGGGCGGCGATGCGCTTGCGGGCCACATCCACCCCGGCCTTGCCTTCCCAGCCGAAACGGTGGGTCGCGGAGTGCGGATTGCCGAACTTCTCCGTCAGGTACGGCATCATGGCGCTGAGGGCCTTCTCCTCCAGCGGCGTTGTCGCCTGAAAGTCGAAGTAGATCGGGCCCTTCCTGCGGCCGGCCGGTGAAGACGTTTCCGGGCCTGACGAAATGACGGTCATCGCTTCCCTATCCGTTCAACGCTCTGCAACGCGGCGGCGCTCGTACAGTCGCTGCCACGCGGCAATGAAACGGTCAACATCGGCATCGGTCGTGTTCCAGCCGAGGCTGACGCGAACGGACTGGCTGGCCGCCTCTTCCCCCAGCCCCATGGCGGACAGGACATGGCTGGCCTTCACCTTTCCGGACGAGCAGGCGGACCCGGCGCTGACGGCGATGCCGGCCAGATCGAACGCCATCACCTGCGTTTCGGCGGGCACGCCCGGCATGCGCACCGAACTGGTGGTCGGCAGGCGCTGGGCGTCGCGCGCGTTCACTTCCGCACCCGCTGCCTGAAGCGCGTCTTCCATCCGGTTCCGCAATGCGGCGACACGGGAGGTCCACCCTTCCAGCGTTTCCAGCTCCTGCAGTGCAGCGCCGAACGCGACGACGCCGGGCAGGTTCTCCGTGCCCGCGCGGCGGCCAAGCTCCTGCCCGCCGCCGCGCACCGGGGATTTGATCTCGATCAGGTCATTGGCCAGCACCAGCGCGCCGACGCCCTTCATGCCGCCAACCTTGTGAGCGGACAGGGTGAGGAAGTCCGCCCCCAGCGCCTGAACGTCAACGGGCACCTTGCCCAGCGCCTGCACCGCGTCCACGTGCAGCCACGCGCCGCCCGCCCGGCAACACTCGGCGATCTCTGCGATCGGCTGGAGGACGCCGGTTTCGTTGTTGGCGAGCATGACGGAGACGAGCCTGGGCCCCTCGGCCTGCGCCATCGCCGCGCTCAGGGCCTCCAGATCGACAACGCCGCTGGCATCGACCGGCAGACGCATGGCCTCGGGCGCGTTGGCGAGGACCGAATCATGCTCGACGCTGCTCACGAAAAAGCTGCGCGCAGGCACCCCTTTGAGCACCAGAGCGTTCGCTTCCGTGCCGCCGCTGGTCCACACGATCTGGCGCGGCAGGCAGTTGACGGCTCTGGCCACCGTTTCGCGCGCCGCCTCCATCAGACTGCGCGCCCGGCGGCCGGACGCATGGACGGAGGAGGGATTTCCCGTCTCCCGCAGGCAGGCCGCCACGGCCTCTATGACCCCCGGATGTGTCGGGGCAGTTGCATTATAGTCGAGGTAGGTCGTATTCATCAGCCATCGGTCCGCTAACCAGTGCGGTTTTCGTTGCAACGAGACGGCCCAGCCAGATATAGCGGACCGAATGCGTGCGGAATTTTCGCGCTTGTCATCAACAGTTTCTGAGCGCTGAGGTCGAATGCCCGACGTTATCTTCACTGGCCCGGAAGGGCGTCTTGAAGGCCGGTACCAGCCGGCGTCTCAACCCCGTGCTCCCATTGCCCTGATCCTGCACCCGCACCCTCAGGGCGGGGGCACGATGAACAACAAGATTGTTTATAACCTCTACCAGTCGTTTGCACAGCGGGGTTTTGCGGTTCTGCGCTTCAATTTCCGGGGCGTTGGCCGCAGTCAGGGCACGTTCGACAACGGCATCGGCGAGCTCTCCGACGCTGCCGCCGCACTGGACTGGATGCAGCAGTTCAACCCCGACGCCCAGACCTGCTGGGTGGCGGGCTTCTCGTTCGGCGCTTGGATCGGCATGCAGCTGCTGATGCGCCGCCCGGAAATCCGGGGCTTCATCTCGGTGGCGCCGCCCGCCAACCTGTATGACTTCTCGTTCCTTGCCCCCTGCCCGTCTTCGGGCCTGATCGTTCAGGGCACGGCGGACGAGATCGTTACCCCCTCTGCGGTGCAGAAGCTGGTGGACAAGCTCAAGACGCAGAAGCACATCACCATCGATTACGACACGATCGACGGCGCGAACCACTTCTTCGAGAACGAGCAGGAACAGCTGATGGAATCGGTGAACCGCTATCTCGACATGCGTCTGGCCTCGGGCCAGTAAGTTTTTGCGGGGGTCTGCGACCCTGCACTCCACTCTT
>NZ_DATBUP010000185.1:0-43731 GCF_036515995.1 Pedomonas sp.
CGGGTTCGCGGCGACCATCGAGGCGGCGCTGACCGGCTCCTCTCAGCTGGTCAAGACGGACCTGGGCACGCTCGTCCTTACCGGCGCCAACAGCTACACCGGAGGCACAATGGTCGAGGCCGGCACGCTGCGGGCCGGCACCGCCAACGCCTTTGTCCAGAACGGCAGCTACATCGTCAACGGCGGCACGCTCGACCTGAATGGCCATGCGCTGACCATGGCCTCGCTCTCCGGCTCCGGCGGCACGGTTGCGCTGGGCGCTGCCAGCCTGACGGTTGCGCAGAACACGGATACCGTCTTTGCCGGCGGTCTCACCGGCAGCGGCAGCCTCACCAAGCAGGGAAGCGGCACGCTGACGATGACCGGTGCCAACAGCTACACCGGCAACACGGTGGTCGAGGCCGGCACGCTGCGGGCCGGCACCGCCAACGCCTTCGTCCAGAACGGCAGCTACGTGGTCAATGGCGGCACGCTCGACCTGAACGGTCACGCGCTGACCATGGCCGCGCTCTCCGGTGCCGGCGGCTCCATTGCGCTGGGCGCTGCCAGCCTGACCGTCGCGCAGAACACGGATACCGTCTTTGCCGGCAGTCTCACCGGCGCGGGCAGCCTCACCAAACAGGGCAGCGGCACGCTGACGCTGACCGGTGCCAACAGCTACACCGGCGGCACGGTGGTCCAGGCCGGCACGCTGCGGGCCGGCACTGCCAACGCCTTCGTCCAGAACGGCAGCTATACCGTGAACGGAGGTGCGCTCGACCTGAATGGTCATGCGCTGACCATGGCCTCGCTCTCTGGCTCCGGCGGCACGGTTGCGCTGGGCGCTGCCAGCCTGACGGTTGCGCAGAACACGGATACCACCTTTGCCGGCGGTCTCACCGGCAGCGGCAGCCTCACCAAACAGGGCAGCGGCACGCTGACGCTGACCGGTGCCAACAGCTACGCCGGCGGCACGATTGTCAAAGACGGCACGCTGCGGGCCGGCATCGCCAGCGCTTTCGTTCAGAACGGCAGCTACATCGTCAACGGCGGGACGCTCGACCTGAATGGTCACGCGCTGACCATGGGCTCACTCTCCGGCACCGGCGGCACCCTTGCGCTGGGCGCTGCCAGCCTGACCATCGCGCAGAACACGGATACCAGCTTTGCCGGCAGCCTCGCCGGCAGCGGCAGCCTCACCAAACAGGGCAGCGGCACGCTCATCCTCACCGGTGACAACAGCGGATTTGCCGGAATGGTCCGGCTTGCGGGCGGTCATATGGTGGTCGGCAAGACCGGCGCCGGCAGCCTTGGCGGCACCCTCCAGTTGAACGGGGGCAGCCGCCTCAGCGGCTCGGGCACTGTCGGCAGCACGGTCGTTGGCGATAAGGCAGTCCTCGCGCCGGGCAACTCCATCGGCACCCTGACAGTCAAAGGTGACCTCACCCTCAGCTCGGGTTCGCTCTATGAGGTGGAGAGTGATCCCGCCGGCGCCGCTAGCGATCGCGTCCATGTCACCGGGAAGATCCGCCTTGAGGGAGGCACGGTCCTGCATGTGGGCGAGGAAGGCGAGTATCGGCCCTTCGCCCGCTATACTATCCTGACGGCTGGCGGCGGCATCGAGGGCACCTTCGGCGGTGCGCTATCCAAATTCGCCTTCCTGACGCCTACCCTGTCTTACACCGCCCGCGAAGTATCGCTGGAATTGACGCGCAATACCGCCAAGTTTCAGGACAAGGTAGTGACCCGCAATCAGCTCGCCACGGCAACGGCGGCGGAGCGTCTCGGCGCGGGCCATGCGGTGTACGATGCGATCCTGACCTTGCCCGATGACGCAGCGCGCGTTCAGCACAGCTTTGATCTGCTTTCAGGCGAGATCCATGCCTCTGCCCGCTCGGTTCTCATTGAGGACAGCCGCTTCGTACGCGAGGCGGTTTCGCAGCAACTGCGCAGCGGATCCGGCGGCGGCCTATGGGGGCAGACTTTCAGCGGCTGGGGCAGCCGCAGCGGCAACGGCAACGCCGCACGGCTGACGCACAATACCCAAGGCATCTTGCTTGGTTGGGACGTGGCTTTGGGCGATGGCAGCGCAGGTCTGGTCGCAGGCTACGGGAACGCCGATCTGACAGTCGGCCAGCGTCTATCATCCAGCGAGGCGGAGAGCTATCACCTTGGCTTCTACTGGGGCGCGCGCCTTGGCAGCATCAGCCTGCGTGGCGGCGCGGCCTACAGTTGGCACGATCTGGAAACCCGGCGCGACGTGACTGTTGCTGCCCTGTCCCAGAATGTGCGTGCCGAATACAAGGCCGCAAGCGTACAGGCTTTCGCTGAGGCAGCCTGGGCAGTCCATCTTGGAAAGGCCGCGCTAGAGCCGTTCGCCAGTCTTGCTCACGTGATTAACACCGTGGAATCCTTTGGCGAGACCGGTGGCACCGCAGCACTCTCAGGGAGCGGCAAAGATCTGGCCGTCACCTTCGGCACGCTTGGGTTCAATGCACGCCTTGGGTTCGACCTCGGCAGCCTGCCTGCCTCTGTACACGGCAGCTTCGGCTGGCAGCATGCCTTCAGTGTCACGGCGCCAACCTCTCGCCACGGCTTTCCGGGCGGCGACCTGTTTGCGGTTGTGGGAAGCCCATTGGCACAGGACGTCGCGCGGCTCCAGACCGGCGTCCAACTGGATGTCAGCGAGCGGGCATCGCTCGGCCTCGGCTACAGCGGCCAATTTGCCGGGGGCGTTGAAAAACATGACCTGTCGGCGCGCTTGGCTGTGCGGTTCTGATAGAGACAAGGCTGCCGCAGCCTTGTCTCCTATGTGGCTTCAGTCCATGAGCGCCGCTGATCAGCCTGAGCTCGAAGCCGCAGCCTTGGGTCGGTGTCTTGCCTCCAAGACACCGACCCAAGGCGATACATTAACAGCAGACCGGGCTGTGCTTTACAAAAGCAGCCGATGCCGCATCCCGGTAATCTTGACTTATGGTAAGCATCGCGCAGCCGGCCTCCGGACGGCCGGTGACGATCAGGACATCCTTTAGTGCCGACAAGAGCACGAAGTTAGGATGCCCGCCAGCCAAAGCCCTTGCGCCGTCCTCGGACTCCAACCCCCAGGAGCGCCAGAGCCCCTGCAAACATCCAAAGAGCCGCACCCTGGCCCACGATTTCTTCAAGGCCATGGATCACCAATGGCACCATGAACTGGGCAACATACAGGCTGGAGAGGATCAAGCCGGCAGCAAGCGCCTGAACTGCGGCTGCCGCCTTGCCGAGGATGATCGTCTTGAAAAGCGGCGCGACAATACCGCCGCCGATACTGAGCAGGACGAACCCTGAGAGCAGCAGCACGGGGCTGGACGCAAGTGCAGCCAGCGCAACGCCGCATCCCAGCATCAAGAAGGTGAGCCGCAAAAGATGAGGCACGCCGATCCATCGCAGCAGCGGCGCGAAAAGGGCTGCGCTGACCGCCGAAATGACGGCGGCAAGAGAAAGAACAAGTCCTATGCTCGATGCGCTTGCGATCTCGACTCTGGTCAGCAGGAACGGCCCCTTTGCATGGAGGAAAAACAGGCCCGCTGCCGCCATCAGCAACAGAAGGTATGTCGAAAGCAGCGGCCGCAAGTCGGACAGGGGCTGCGTCCTCCGCCCGGCGGGCGGCGTTCCCTCCTTGCGGGTGGCGAACACCATGGCGAGCAGGACCGTCGTTGCCAGATAAAGCAGGAACGGCCCGCGCGCGCCCAGGGCTTCCACCAAAAGGCCGCCCAGAAGCAGACCGCCCATGCCCAGGAAAGACCCGCATGCAGATGTCCAGCCGAAGAGGCGGTTACGGACGCCCTCTTCATAGCGCGTGGCAATGAGCGCGAGACTGAGGGTGGATACAGCACCGGCACATAATCCGATCAGCAGCCTGGATGCGAAAAGCAGTGCCAGGCTGTCCAGGACCAGTCCCGCGCTACCTGCAACGGCAAAGAGGCTCACCAGCCCGAGCAGAGCCGTTCGGATCGAGCAGACCTTGAGGAGCAACGCGCTGAGCGGACCGCCGAGGATGACCATGACGGCCGGAGCGGCCATCAGCATCTGCGCGATGAGATTCGCATCAAGCGTACCGCCTGCAAAAGATGCCGCCAGCGCCGGCAGTGCCGGCACCAATGGCGTTGTTACAAGGCTGACCACTGCGGTGCCGAGCACCGCAGTGGTCGTCTCGAGTGCGCTAGGGTTATGACCCTGCATCAGAAGCGCACCGACAGCTCAAGGCCCCAGGTGCGCGGGTCGCCGTACCACACACCGGCATATCCAAGTGCGCCAAAGTCGATGGCTCGCGTCGTGTGCTTCTTGTCGGTCAAATTCTTCACGAACGCGGTCAGCGACCAGTCGCCATTGCCAATGGCAACGTCGTCCAGGCGGATCTGCGCGTCCACCAGCGAACGTCCGGGGCTGACGATATCATCAAAGAACGGCATGCCGACCGGGGTGGCGAAGAAGTACATCCTTGAACGGTAGTTCCAGTCGCCCCGCAGGGTCAGGGTCGCAAAGCTGCCCATGTCGAACGCGTATTCCATGCTGGCATTTGCCGTCACGGACGGCGCATTTTGAGGTTTGGCGCTGCCTGCAATATCACCGCCCAACGCATCGAAGCGCTTGATGTCGATATCGATATATCCCAGCGAGCCGGTCAGGGTCAGGCCTTGGGCCGGTATCGCGACGGCTTCCAGTTCGACGCCCTGATAGCTTGTCTTGCCTGCATTGACGATGATCTGTCCAAAGGTGCCGTTGGGGTTCAGCACCGGTTGCGAGACTTGCTGGTCTGTATAGCTGTTGATGAATGCCGCCGCGTTCAGCCGGAGACGGTTGTCCAGCAAGTCCGCCTTGATCCCCGTTTCATACGACCAGAGCTTCTCCGGGCGGAATGGAGACTGGGAACTGCGCACAGAATAGCCGCCCGACCGGTAGCCTCGGGCGACGCGGCCGTAGACGTTGACGTCTCCTGTAACGCGGTAGTCGAGGGTGGCGTTTCCGGTCGGTTCGCTGAAGCTGACGCTGTCATTGTTGATGAACGGCGCCGTCTGGTTCACCGACTTCTTGTCCCAGTTGTAGCGCCCCCCGATCGTCAGGCCCAAGCGGCCATCCAGCGCCTCCGGGCGATAGCTGACTTGCCCAAAGAGAGCCTCTGACCGCGATTTGGAACGATATTCCAGCAAGCCAGGGCTGACAAAGCCCTGATAGGCCAGTGCCGCTGGGAACAGCGCACGCTGCGCCTCCGGCAGGAAGGTTCGCACGTCGACGACAGCGACCGCCTGTTGGGGCGCACGTTCGCGACCGGTTTCAAGGAAGTAGAAGGCGCCGGCGACCCACTGGAGCGGGCCGTCGCCAGCAGAGGCGATTTCGAATTCCTGACTGAACTGACGCTGCCGCCGGTTATTGGAAGAATGGAACAGCCCGACGTCCCCGAGGTCCGGATCGTAGGGGTTGCCAGAGAACAGCAGGCCCCTCAGCCCCCCCTGGCCATCAAGGTCTGCGCGGGACTTGGAATTCCAGCCTCGAAAGGCGGTCGTTGTCTTGACTGTAATCTGGTCAAAATCCGCCGCCAGACGCACCATGTGCCCCCAGATGCGGTCATGCGCACCGCCATCGTTGTCCAGCGCGATCTCCTTTACCCGTTCTTTCTGAATGAGGGGCGCGTTGCCGCCCAGGGCCGGCGAGTTGTCCAGATATGCCCGCACCATGCTCGTGGCGTTGATCATTTGAAAGGCATAGGGATGGGCATTGCGGTCTGAATAATCGAACACGTAGTCGATCGTGACGGCGTCCAAAGGGTCGAGCGTGACCGCCGCGCGGACGCTGTCGATATTCTGAGCGCCTGGATCGTTTCGACTGCGCGCCAGCACGTTGTCGGTCAAGCCATGGCGCTCGCGGTGCGCGTAGGACAGCGTCACGCGGGCGCTGTCTGCGATCCGCCCGGTATCAAGCGTGAGCTTGCTGTTCCAGCTGCCGAACCGGCCAATTCCCGCCTTGGCGATCAGCCCGAAGTCTTCGGAGGGTTTGCGTGTGATGAAGTTGACGGCGCCGCCTGTGGTATTCCGGCCGAAAAGGCTCCCTTGCGGGCCGCGAAGCACCTCGATGCGCTCGATCTCGCCCACGTCGAACGCGCTTGCGCCCGAGCGGGCCAGATAGACTCCGTCGATATAAAGACCGATCGGCGTATCGAGCGTCATCATCTCGTCCGTCGGCGTTGCGATGCCGCGCAGCGTGATCACGCTGCCAACCGAGGTTGATGTGCCAGGCAGCACGTTCAGGTTCGGAGCGATGTTGGCCAGATCGGTTACCTCCGAAATGCCCAGCTTCTCCACGACATCTGCCGTCACCGCGCTGATGGCGATCGGTGTTCGCTGCAGGTTCTCGCTGCGGCGCTGCGCCGTCACGACGATTTCGCCAAGCCCGCTGACTGTCTCGTCGGCTGTCTGTGCCTGGACAGGCACAGCCATGGCTGCGCCTGCAAGCGCAATAAGGGATACACAACCCACCGGCTTCTTCATCACGTTCACTCCCCTGTCTTTTATTGCTTTTTGACGTCAAGCTTTCAGAGCTGCTGCGCCACCGCCGCCGAGACGGGGACCGGGAACCGCAGAAGTTGCTGACCCAGTGCCTTCCCCATCGGATCGAAGCGCAGAGACGCCGTGATGCCGCCTTCCAGCGCCGCGTGCAGCGTAAAGTTGACCGCGTTCAGGCTGGGGGCCTCATAGCGGTGCACTTCACCCGGCCGGCCATCCGGGAACAGATGTGCATACCATTCCGCCACGGCCTGCTCGCTCAGTGCCGCAAGAAGGAAGGGCAGATAATCAGGCTTGCGAGCAATGACGGCGATGTTGGAGATGTTGCCCTTGTCACCGCTTCGCACCCAGGCAAGCTTCCGCAAATGCACAACAGAGGGCGTCTCGGGCGTCGCCTGCTGCGGCAGTGACAGCTCCTTGACCTGGCTGTCCTGGAACCCGCCTTCGCTCGGGATGGGGACCTGCGTCTCCGTGCCATTGATAATCACCCGAGCCTCGATCAACTTCTTCTCGATGAGAACCGGGAAAAGCCTGAACAGAGGCGTCACGCCAAGACCGAGCGGAACGCAGGCATTGCCGGGCGCCATTGAAATACCTGCGGTGAACTGCTCGGAGACCAGAAGGCCCGCTGCCTGCGGGCTGTCGTGATCCGCTACGATGCGGCAGACGACTTCGCGGACTTCGCGGGCCAGAGACTGGGCATTGGCGCCATAAGAGCCCTCCGCACCGATCGTCTCGACGCGCGTTTCCCGCCATTCGCCCAGATTGCGCTGGCGCAGCATCTCCTGGGTACGATCGATCAGGGCCTGGCCGATGCGCTCTACCTTTCGCACGGCATCTTCCCCGCTGACGACAAAGCTGGCAGAGCCGCGCCAACCGTTATCGTAAGTCAGCAGCGCCTTGTAGGTGGACGTCGGCGGATACCCCCTCGCATTCGACACTCTCACCCGGTTCTCGCCGACCTGTTCAACCCGGACTTCGCTGAAGTCGCATGTCACGTCCGGCACGAAATAGCGCTGCGGATCGCTGACCTCATAGAGGAGCTGCTCGGATACCGTCCCGACGGAAACCAATCCGCCGGTGTTCTCTGGCTTGGTAATAATGGCTGTGCCATCCGGATGGCACTCGGCGATCGGATAGCCGATGTTGGCCCAGTCCTGCACATCTTCCCAATCGGTGAAGATACCGCCCGATGCCTGCGCGCCGCATTCAAGCAGATGCCCGATGAGAGTTCCGGCGGACAGCATGTCATAATCGTCCCTCGACCAGCCGAACTCGTGGATCAGCGGTCCCAGCGTTGCGGCGCTGTCGACGACACGGCCCGTCACCACAATCTGCGCGCCGCGCGAGAGCGCCTCGGCAATCGGAAGAGCGCCGAGATAAACGTTGGCGGTCGTGATGCGCTTGTCCGGAAAGGGTGCGCCCGAGAACATGTCGCGGTAGCCGGTCGCTCGCAACGCGTCGGCACGGCTCAGGATATTGTCACCTTCCACATAAGCGACAACCGGCTTCAACCCCAGTTCGGCTGCCAGTTTCTCAATGGCAAGAGCGCACTCGCGAGGGTCGAGGCCACCGGCATTGGCGACGACACGAACGCCCTTGGCCATGATCTCGCCGAGATTTGCCCGGAGATGTTCAAGGAACTCGGCCATGTAGCCAGTGCCGGATTTTTCATCAAGGCGACGGGCCAGAATCGGCATGTTCCCCTCGCCCATGCAGTCGAACGCAAGGTAATCGACACCTGCTTTGAGCAACTGAGGCACTGCAATCGCGCTGTCGATGAAGCCTGCCGACGCGCCGCCGATCCTGACCATACGGTTGGGCATGATTATCCTCCCTCATGCATATCCCTTGACCAGTCGATACGGAAAATCCGCGAGCAGACAACGATGCGGACCTCTGCCAGAGCGCCGGATTGCTGCAAGGCCGCCATAGTCTTCATGAAGTGCGGCAATGGCGGGCGGAACCGCGGCACGACGTGCCGTCGCAGGACGCATTTGCGACAGCCGCACAAGGCAGTAAGATGGTGACAGGACAGATTTGTGCGGAGGGATCGGCCGATGCAGAGCAGCCTGTTTGAAGTGGAACGCCAGATTGCATCACCCAGGCTCACCGTCCAGCTGCGCAAGAGCGTCTGGACGAAGGCGGAGCCCATCCAGGTGGTCATGGCGACGAATGTGCTGGTCAACCTGGTCTCCAGTCATGCCGACACCGTCTCGGCAGCTGACATCCGCAGCGGGGATAAACGGCTCCGGCCGCTGGGCAGGACCTCTTACCTGTCCTGCGGGGCGCCGATCCTCATCAAGCCCCGCGCTGCAGGAACCATACGCAGCCTTGGCTGCGTCTTCTCGAACGAGCTTGTTGAGCAAATGATGGAGATGGGGTTCGATCCGGCGCGAATTGATCCAACCGTCGGATGGAACCTGAGCTCGCCCGCCATCGCTCCCTTGATCGCCCATTTGATCCAGGAGTTGAAGCAACCTGGCTTTGCCAGCGAACTGCTCGTAGATTCACTGGGGCTGGCCATGGCGGTAGAGCTGTCCCGCGCACTCGTTCACCGGAACCGCCAGCCCCATTTCAAGGGCGGACTTGCGCAGTGGCAGCTCCGCCGTATCGACAGTCGCCTGCGTGAGATGGGCAAGCCTCCCGCCAATTATGAACTGGCAGAGCTGTGCGGTGTCAGCGAACGTCACTTGATGCGCGCCTTCCGGACGGCGACAGGCCATACGCTGCAGGCACATGTCGAGGCCCGCCAACTTGAAAAGGCCGTCCGCCTCCTGCAGACAGACATGCCGCTCAAAACCATCGCGGCATCTCTGGGGTTCTCAAGCCCGCAGAACTTCTCTGCTGCCTTCAAGCGGATGACAAACGCCACGCCGTCGCAGTACCGCCAGAGACACCGCGCCGGCATCGCTGACTGCCATCTTCCTGCCAGCTGCCGCCTGACGTAGCGTTCTGAAAAAAGCAAGAGCCCGCGCCACCAGCAAACAAATAAATCACATACAGCTGACGCTTATTGTATGCTCTGTGGTGCAGCCGACATGGTCGAAGTCCGGCAAACCAGAGCCTTCTGCAACTGGCGTCGCAGACCGATGGACCGACATGCACGAAAGCGGATCGCGGCACGTGGCCTGCTCGGCGACGAGCCCGTATCGTTCGATGCTGTTCTCACTCGGATCAAGACGGCGCAGGATGTTATCGACGTTTCGACTGACGGCGATGGCTGCTGAGAGCATGCGGGATGTTCGGCTTACATGAGCAGTTTGAGGGTACCACGGGCGGTGGCGCATCGGCTCTCCAATATCGGCGCAGTGCGCAACTATAAGCGGCGTTGCGCGACGGCCAGAACGACAGGTTGCCATAAGGAACTTGCAGCTCCGGCGACTTGCCAGAAAATGGCGAATGCTGCAGACCAACGGGTGGAGCCGCTGCCTATGTCTATCATTGTTGCAGAGGTTGCCCGCAAGCTTGGTGGAGAGCCCGTGCTTGGCGGGGCGGTGCGTTCCCAGGCGGATCTGGCCCTGGCAGTGCGGCGGCGTCTGCCTCTAAGCGCTCTCAAAGGACTGGCTCAGGCCGGCTTGACGGATCAGGAGATCGAGCGGTGGGTCATCCCGCAGCGGACCCGCAGGCACCGCGCTGAGAAGAACCAGCCTCTCACCATCGAGGAGTCGGATCGCATCGTCCGGCTCCTATGGGTTCAGACGCTGGCCGAGGTGACCTTCGGCAGTATGGAGAAGGCCAACACCTGGTTGCGCCGTCCGCTTGTCGAACTTGATGGCGAGACCCCCTTGGCGCTGGCGCAAACCGAAGCCGGGGCCCGTGTTGTCGAGACGATCCTTGCCAAGATCGCCTGGGGCGCCGCTGCCTGATGATCTTGTGATCCCTATCCAGTCGACAGCACGTTGAGGCATTCGATGGCGGCTATGGCCTGCTGCTTGATGGGCGCTGGAATACAGTCGGCCATGCTGTCACCTATTGCGCCACCTCGCCACCGCTGTGCGTTCTGGAGAAGCTGGTTCATGTTCAGGATCCGGACCTGCTGCCCGAACTGGTCATGGTGCGGTATCATGTACCGGATGCACTTGGCATGGAAACCATCAATGTGGCCCAGCTGCCCTTCGGGTGGCAGCGCCAGGAGAGTCTGACGCAAGCAAGGGGCGATGCTTGGCACCAAGCCCTGACTGCGCCCCTGCTGAGGGTGCCGTCAGCCATCGTCCCACTTGAAGACGCACCGGATATGAACGTAATCATCAACCACAGGCACCCGGCCGTGAGGGAGATCGCTGTCGCTGCAACCGAACGGTTTGTGTTGGACTCGCGCCTGATTTAGCCAGATCGTCACTGCCCTTCGACGCATGGCTTCGAGCGTGCAATCGAAGCGGGCATAGATGAGCTGTCGCCTGGGCAGGGGATAACAGGCCTATGGCCGACCGGCATCAGTTCAGCGACCGGCTGCATAAAATCGGTTAAAATAGCCGTCACGAGCGCTGTCAGCCTGTCGCGGCCAGATGTTGCCGGTTGGCAGCAGGCAAGACTCATGCCTCGCGCTTTACGGCAGCGACGGTCACAGGTCGTCAATTTGTTGTCAATTTTGCCGGCGGGGAGCGGCACGGCTATATCGCAGCGGCGGTTTTGGCTTGACCCCGCCCGCACAGTTCAATTGGCCTTAACAGGTCGCGCTCCGCCCACGACAGGGCCGATCGTGCGATGATATTTGAAACTGCTCCGCAGGCGCAGGCAACCGCACATCCGGCCGCATACCCGCCCGCACATCCGGCGCCAGGCCTTTGCAGCAATCCCGGCGCACCGGCCCTCAGTGACCACGCCCAACTTGCGGCATTGGGGCACCCTGTGGCCCGCCTTCAGCGGCGGGCTGTACCGATAAGTGCGGTCGAGGGAACAGGAAGAACGGGCCGATCACCAGCCATTTTCCGCACCTCTGCAACCACTTCGGATTTTTCGAGCTCGTTCAGACTGGTCCAGTCCGGGGACATGCCAAACAGCGTATCCGGCTCGGCCAGTGCCTGCATGTCGAGTTTGTAGTCGAACGTCACCTGGTCGATCTGCGGATCCCCGAAGCCCGCTGCAACCAGTTCGCGGGCGAAATCCTCCGGAATGCTCAGCGCCTGGACAGCCGCCGGCATCGTCAAGCCTTCGCGTTCCGGGAACAGTTTCCGCCGAACCTGGCCGAGCAGCAGAAACGTTGCAGCGCCCTGATCCTGCCACGTCGCCACCACCCCGCACCCGCCCGGGCGCGTCACCCGCGCCATCTCCGACAATCCTTTGCGCCAGTTTGGGAACATGATTACGCCGAATATGGAGAAGACAGCGTCGAAACCGCCATCCGGCAGCGCGAGCGCCTGCCCGTCCATCACCTGCGCCTCGATGTTGGGCAGCCCTGCCGCTGCGATCCGGGCGACCATGCCGGGCGAGAAGTCGGTGGCCAGCACATGGGCTCCGGTTCGCGCCGCCGCAAGCGCAAGCGCGCCGGTGCCTGCCGCAACGTCCAGAACGCGGCTCTTGTGCGTCAGCGGCACACGCGCGAGCGCTGCTTGGGCAAACTGCGCTGTGAACGGATGAGCAGTTTTCTCATAATGCCGGGCCGCGCTGTCCCAGTGATCGGGATTTTCAAATTCACGCATCGGGATGCTCCACGAATCATGTAACTTTAAAAGTATCTTGATTCTGCGTGTTTGCCAATCCGTTCTGGCGTGCGAGGGAGTATGTCATGCGCGCCGACAGTCGCCTTTCCCGAATGCTTCACGTGCTGCTCCACATGGCGCGCCACGACGGCCCTCTCACGTCCGAGGCGATCGCACGCATGCTCGGGACGAACCCGGTGGTTGTCCGGCGCACGATGGCAGGCTTGCGCAAGGCCGGTTACGTGCGCTCGGAGAAAGGCCATGGCGGCGGCTGGGAGATTGCAGCGGACCTGGAGAAGGTCTCGCTTCTGGATATTCACCGCGCGGTGGGTGGCCCGCGCGTCTTTGCCATCGGCAGCGAACGCGCGAACCCGGAGTGCGCCGTCGAGAAGGCAGTCAACGAAGCGCTGGAGGACGTCCTGCACGAGGCCGAGGCGCTGCTGCTGGCGCGATTGGGCGCCGTCACGCTCGCCGAACTGGCTCGCAGCTTTGGCGAACGCTGCAGTGCCAGGCCCTGAAAGCCCGCGAAGCGACTGAAGCAGACGGCCGCTTTTCACGCCCTTGGTCGCACGCCAGTTACCGCATGGTATGTCGCCCTGCCCGCCAGTTGACCCAGACCCGGCGGCTTCGACGCCCGGTAATCCGGTGCGATCCGCAGTTCGCGGGCACACTGCCTGACGGCATGCCCGCCCCGCTGGGCCACGGCTCCGGTCGTATGATGCGACGGCATTGTTCAGGTTCCGACATCCCGACGGCTCGCTGCCGAACCCATCTGTTTTGAGAGCACAGGCGGGTTCAGCAGGACAGGGAGCAGGAGATCGTTTGGGTGTGAAGTTCAGGCTGACTTGTTTGACGGCGCAGTGCCGCCCGCGGGCCAGCCCGCCAGCGCCTGCTCGGCAACCGCCTCCAGCATCTCGCGGCTGAAGCCGGCCTTTGCCTGCACGGCCATGCCGTGAAGAACCGCCATCAGGTAGGCTGCAAGGGCATCCGGTCTGGCTGTCTCCGGCAAGTCGCCCTCCGCCTTTGCCCGCTCGAAGCGGGCACGCAGCTGCGCCTCGCCCTTTGCACGAAACTCGACCAGAGCTTGCCGGACGGCCTCTGAGTCATCCGTGCCTGCCAGGTTCCCATGAATACCCAGACATCCTCTCTGGTCAGGAAACCGGGTATTGAGCTCGGCCGAGCTGAAGAGGATATGCGCCGCAACTTCCCGCGCCGTGGGCAGCTGCAGCGCCCTGGGAAAGTGGTCCATGTATCGCTCCTCGTAGCGCTCCAGAGCGCGGCGGAAGAGGGATTCCTTGTTGCCGAAGGCAGAGTACAGGGCGGGCCTTTCCACGCCGATCGCCGCGGTCAGGTCGGCGTATGACGCACCCTCGTAACCCTTGCGCCAGAAGACGCAGAGCGCGGCATCCAGCGCCTTTTCCACATCGAACTCACGGTGCCGTCCCATCGGCTCCTCTCAGCTTTTTCATAATGGTCGTTATTAAACCACTTGACAGGCCATGTCCACATTTCATAACGATCGTTATTGTAATGCTCATTATGGTAATCGAGCTGGCAGCCGCCAAAGTCCGGCGTTGCCCTCATCTCACAGGGAAAGGTTCTGGCATGTCGAACTCACTCAAGGGCATGGTTGCCCTCGTTACCGGCGGCTCGCGCGGTCTTGGCGCTATGATCGCGCAAGCCC
The DNA here is from genome assembly GCF_036515995.1 of Pedomonas sp. Taxonomy (NCBI): domain Bacteria; kingdom Pseudomonadati; phylum Pseudomonadota; class Alphaproteobacteria; order Sphingomonadales; family Pedomonadaceae; genus Pedomonas; species Pedomonas sp. The sequence goes on from NZ_DATBUP010000185.1 coordinate 13,845, forward strand.
TTGCCGCCCAGGGTGCGGACGTTGCAATCAGCTATGTCGCATCAAAGCAAAAAGCCGATGCCATCGTCGACACGCTGAAGGCAAAAGGCGTGCGCGCCCTGGCAATCCAGAGCGACCAGGCCGATGCGACCGCGGCCGGGCCGCTGATCAGCAAAGTGGTGGAGCACTTCGGAAGGCTTGATATTCTCATCAACAATGCCGCCATTGCCGTGCAGGGTCAGACGGTCGATGACCCCGATCTCGACACGGCCAATCTCGACCGCCAGTGGCAGGTCAACGTCATGGGCGCGGTGGCGACGACGCGCGCGGCAGCTCCGGTCCTTTCCGATGGCGGTCGCATCATCTTCATCGGCTCGGCCCTGAGCACCCGCATCCCCTTCCCCGGCGTTGCCGACTATGCCGGAACCAAGGCGGCCATCGCCGGCTATGCCAGAGGCGTCGCCCGCGATCTTGGCGGACGCAACATCACGGTCAACGTCGTCCAGCCCGGCATCATGCCAACCGACATGGCCGCAGACGTACGCGACAACCTGCCCGAGGCGGTCATGGACATGCACGCGATCCGTCGCATCGCAACGCTCGAGGAAGTCTCTGCCCTCGTCTGCTTTCTGGCGGGACCGCACGGAGGCTACATGACCGGCGGCGTGATCGACGTTGCTGGCGGCGTCCAGATCTGATCACTGGGGACCACCCTTTCCACATGAAGGAACTAGAGATGACCACCAAGTTTGGTGCAACATCGACCGCCGATGACGTGCTGGCCGGCACTGATCTCAAAGACAAGCGGTTCCTCGTGACAGGCGCCGCATCAGGCATCGGACTGGAGACGGCGCGCGCCCTGGCCCTGCGGGGCGCCAGTGTCGTCGGGGCTGTCCGGGATACTGCCAAGTCCGCGCCTGTCATTGCACCGGCCCGGACCGCAGCAGCGCAAAGCGGCGGCAATTTTGAGTTGATCAGGCTTGATCTGGCATCTCTCAAGAGCGTTCGAGCCTGCGCCGACCAGTTGCTCGCGGATGGCCGTTCGTTCGACGCCATCATCGCCAATGCCGGCGTCATGGCAACGCCCTTTGGCCGGACGGTTGACGGCTTTGAGAGCCAGCTCGGGATCAACCATCTCGGCCATTTTGCGCTTGTCAACCGGATCTCCTCGCTGCTTGCCGATGGCGGACGCCTGGTGGTGCTCTCCTCCCAGGCGCACCGCGCCTCTGACATCGACCTGGATGACCTCAATTTTGAGACCCAGCCCTATGATCCATTTATCGCCTACGCCCGATCGAAAACCGCCGCATCGCTCTTCGCCGCGGAGTTCGATCGGCGGTACCGCCATCGCGGCATCCGGGCCGCTTCGGTGATGCCTGGAAACAGCTTGACCAACCTTCCCCGCCATCTCTCAGCGCAGGACCTGCAGGTCCTGCTCGAGACCGCCGGCAGGGCCCGCGCCGATTCCGGGCTTGCGCCGGCAGCACTGAAAGACATCCCGCAGGCTGCCGCAACCTCGGTCTGGGCGGCGTTCATGGCTGACAAGGATGAAATCGGCGGACACTATCTGGAGGACTGCGCGGTCGCGCCGATCAATGACATACCCAACCCGTTTGCAGACGGCGTCCGATCCTATGCGCTTGATGCCGGGAGCGCCACGGCCCTCTGGGCAAAGAGCGAGGCGCTGCTCAGCATCATATCCTGACGCCCAAGGCGCACATCCAAAGCCCCGGCCGGAGTACAATCCGATCGGGGCTTTTAAGGTCCTGTGCGGGTCCTTCGTTCCTGGCCACGGGGCAAGCCGGCCTGAAATTCCCGTTAACGCAGTCATCCCTCGCCTGTCGCTGCCTGATCAGGCAATCTCTTGAATCACAGAGATCCGCCAAGTTTGCCAGCAAAGCGGTCGTTTCTAAAATTGTTGGTGGTGCCTGCCGTTCCCCGCGGAACCCGCAAGCTGGCGACAGGGAGACATTGTGCACGGCATGAACCCGTCCGTGCTAGACCGATCCCTGACGGGGCGAGACTGCACGCATACTCGCGATCCTGCGCAAACGGAACTCGGCCTCCTTTCGCCACGTCCCGTCTTTGCCCAGCCGCTCGCCCGTCCAAACGAAGCTTTGATTGCTGATATCGTTGAAACTCCATCGAATGGAATCGCCGTCTCCTTCTCCGAGGAGCACGATCCTGTTGCCGTCCCGGCGGCCGGAGAGTGCGTTTACGGCGCCGCTGACCGGGTTGATCCAGGTGATCCGCCACAGTCCCTCATCTCGGTCAAAGTGGCGAAGCGATGTGCCGTAGCGATTGTTCGCTGTCTGTGGCGCGCAAGAGGCGCAACGCAGGGCGCGCGGCGGCGAGATCCAGACATCCTGAATTGCGCGGCCTTCAAGGACCCATGAGAACCACCACTCGCCAGCGCCCGTTCGGACCTCGCCGTCGGGATCATAGTCGAACACGTCGGCCGACCACCCGCCCACGAGCCATCCGAAATCCGCCGCGACGTCGGCCATGTCGTCGGCCGGGCCGGGCGATACCAGCGCCCCGGCAAAGCCCGGCTGGCCGTGCATGGCGGATGGCTGCCGAGCAAGCCCGCCGGCGCCAAGGCGCAGCCATATGCCTGCATAGTCGGTGGGAAAACCGTCCTCGTCGACCTCGACCTGTGCCTCGAAGCCGCTCGCGAGGCTGCGGTAGTGATAGCGGCGGTCCGCAATTCGCTGGTAGGACTGTTCTGCAACTTCGACATCGAGCGACGGGAAGCGAACCCACGCCGCCCGAATGGTGCTCGACGCCCCCGGAGCGAGCCGCAGGCGGTTCACGGGAAGTGCGTTCGTGCTCGGGCTGACGCCGAGGTCGACATCAGTGCAACCGGCAAGGTCTGGTGCCGTGGCGCCATTGCGCCTCCACGTCCCGCGCCCGTCGTGCTCCAGCAGCAGGCTGGCGGCGGATCCATGATAGGTCTGCGCCAGGGCGACCTTGCGCGTCTGCCACATGTCATCGCAATCGCCCTGATACTCGATACGCAGCGGCGCACCTTTCTCCGAAACAAGGACGGTGCCGCCAAAGCTCAGGCCGGACGGGCCTTGCCGGACATAGGCATGCTCAAAGCTGAGATCGTCCATGACACGGCGCCAGATGATCTCTTTATCACGAACCATTCGCATATCCCCTGTCGCCAGAAGCCTGGAGGGCACGAGCGGCAAGACGGCCGCACCAATCAGCACCGTGCGCCGGCTATAGTCGCCCATTCCCTTTGCTCCTGCTCTTCAAGTCTGGCCAGAGAACTAATGGCTCCAGCGTGACAACTCTTGGTGAATCTTGCTATCGTGGGGCATGGCGGACACGGGGCAAGAACAGGACAAGGCAAGCGTGCGCGTGCTTGCAGAAGGGCCAGGCTGGCGCGTCAGCGATATCCTGTGCACGGCCGGGCCTGGAGATACGCCGTTCGAGGAGGCTCACCAGTGGGTCTCGATTTCCGCCGTCGTTTCAGGGTCGTTCGTCTATCGCTCGACCCACGGCCGCCGCGTGATGGCTCCCGGGTCGTTCCTTCTTGGCAATCAGCATGCCTGTTTTGAATGTTCGCACGAACACGGGCATGGGGATCGCTGCATCGCCTTCCATTACGACCCGAGCCTTATTGAGGACGCTAGGCGGGGGCTGCGCGGCGTCGGCGGACTGCATTTTCGCGAGCACAGGCTCCCGCCGCTCGATCATCTTCTTCCGTTTGTTCACGAGGCCTCCCGGCTGGCACAAAATGCGTCGCTCGCCGAGGCGGAGGCCACTGCATACTGCCTGGCTTCCGCCGTTCTCGCAACTGCCTTTGATGCGGCTGAGACGCCGGCCACGCTCAAGGACGAAGCAAGAGTGGCGGCAGCCATTCATCTTATCAACAATTCGTACGATGAGCCATTGACGCTCGACCTGCTGGCCCGCCAGATCGGCATCTCAAAGTTTCACTTTGCGAGAATCTTCCGTCAGGTCGCCGGCGTGACGCCTTACGCATATATCCTGAACAGAAGACTGACAGCCGCCGCGGATCTGCTGTCAACGACGGACCTCTCGGTTCTCGACATTTCGTTGTCGTGCGGGTTTTCCGACCTTTCGGAGTTCACCAGAAGATTCAAAGCGCGGTTCGGAGCGCCGCCTGCGGCCTACCGCAGGCATGTCGCATCGCAGTCTTCCCTCCGGCTGGCGCGGCTAGGTTCAGATCATCGATCGATCTGATACGCGGGCGCCATGGCACGTCGGCTCCTGCCTTCGACGCGGGGAGCACTGCCGACAAGACAGCTCGGGGCGGCGGCCCTCCTCCAGTTCGGCTCGGTTGCAGGCGGTCAGGAGACGGCGGACTACGGCTTCCTCTAGCGCCTTCACTCGAGCAATAACGCTGGATTGTGCCGCTCCGAGCGCGTCCGCAGCGTGGCGGAAGTTAAGATATTGGGCAACCGCGAGCGTCTGAATCAGCGAGCCATGGGAGTGCGCGAACCAAGCATTTTTCGGTTCAATAAGTGATTTATATGCCTCGGCCCGCGCCTTCTATGCGCCAGCTATACCCCACGATACTACGCGTGGAACGGTCACCCTCTGCTTCGGCCATCTGCGCGGCAACACAGGCAGCCTCTCACTCACGTCAAATGGCGGGAAGGCTGCGCCGGTAGCAGATGCGGCCGTTACGCGCTCGGTTGGCGCCGCTTTGTTCGATGTGATGTTCTTCGCGCTGGTCTAGGGCCTTGCGCACCTGCTGGCCGAATCCAACAGGGGCAAGATCGGCTATTTCGCGATGAAGCAACCACCGGTCCAGCCATGTCGCGCCGTTTGTCAACCGCATTGGCGGCAAGTGTGGCGGTGTTTTGGCCAAGACGACCAACGGCCTGCATCCGGATTGTTCCCAAAACCCCAGCTTGGATCATTCAAAGCTTGCTGGATGTCGATAAGGCCGAGCGCAGCGTTTGATGGCAGCCGCAGCATGCTCGTCTCCCTGCTGAGGGCGAGAAGGGTGAGCGAGAAGATCAAAGTCCGAGTGCGGTCAGCTCGGGATGATCGTCGGGGCGGCGACCGAGAGGCCAATGGAGCTTCCGGTCGCTTTCTGTAATCGGCAGGTCATTGATGCTGGCGATGCGCCGCCGCATCAGGCCGCTCGCGTCGAACTCCCAGTTCTCGTTGCCGTACGAGCGGTACCAGTGGCCGCTGTCATCATGCCACTCGTAGGCAAACCGCACCGCGATGCGGTCACCCGAATAGGCCCAGAGCTCCTTGACCAGCCGGTAGTCGAGTTCGCGCGACCACTTGCGCATGAGGAAGGCCACGATCCCGTCGCGCCCTTGCAGAAGCTCGGCGCGGTTGCGCCATTGGCTGTCCGGGGTGTAGGCAAGCGACACGCGGTGGGGATCCCGGCTGTTCCAGGCATTCTCCGCCAGGCGCACCTTCTGCGCGGCGGTCTCGGCGGTGAAGGGCGGCAGCGGGGGATGGGCGTGCGGTTCGGTCATGATCATGTCTCCTCTGGATGGGCGCAAGATTGGGGCGCGGCGCGTCAGGCGCAGGTAAGCAGGCGTGCGAATTGCGGATCGGGCACGCATCAGGCGCCCCACCCGGTCATCACCGGAAAGCCCGGTAGCGCTGCGACGCGCGCGGTCCACGCGCGCACGTTCGAATAGGCGCCAAGATCAACCCCGCCCTGCGGGCGCAACGCCAGATAAGGCGCACAGGCGAGATCGGCGATCGTCAGCCGTCCGCCTTCGAGCCAGCCGCTCGCCTCGAGTTGCCGCTCGACCAGATCAAGAGCACGCTTCGTCCGGGCGGCGGCAGCGATAGGGTCGATCGTCACCCCGAAGAGGGCAGCGAGGCGCAGGCGGTTCGGCCCTTGCGCGATTTCGTCCGCGGCCAGTGATAGCCAATGGGCAATGCGGCCACGCTCGGCAGCATCGTATCCGTCCCACTCGCCCGGGCGGTAGGCGGCGGCGAGGTAGACGAGAATGGCCTGGCTGTCGCGCAAAACCACCTCGTCATCAACAAGCACCGGCACCTGGCCGAGCGGTTTGAGGTCGGTGAACGGTGGACGCTTGTGCGCACCACCGGTCAGTTGCACCTCCTCGAAGACAAGCCCGAGGAAGCGCAGCGCCATGCGGACTTTCTGGGCATTGCCCGAGGGTGCCAGGCTGTAGAGCGTGATCATGGCTGAGCCTCGTTTGCCAGCCGGACGCGCAGCTCAGCGTTTTCGCGCTCGAGTTCGGTGATCCGGTGGCGATGAGGCTCGAGGAGAGCCTCGATGTCATTTTCCGTGAAGCGGGGCGTGATGTGCTGGGGACAGTTCCAGTCGATGCCCGCGATACGGATCAGAAATCCGCGCTCCACCCGGGCCCGATAGTCAGGCAGCTCGAGGGCGGCGATCAGCGTGGGCTCGGCGTCCATGTCGATGATCCGGGCGTGGCCCAGAATTTTCAGACGGCGGCGGTTCGGGTAATCCATGAGGATCAACGACACCCGATCATCGCGCAGCAGATTGCCGGTACTGACGTACTGCCGGTTGCCGCGGAAGTCGGCAAAGCCGATCGTCTGCTCGTCGAGCGTCTTGAGGAAGCCCGTGGGGCCGCCACGGTGCTGGACGTAGGGCCAGCCCGTTTCAGACACCGAGGCCATGTAAAAGCTGTCCCGCGCCATGATGAACCCGGCTTCCTTCTCGCTGAGCCGGTCGCGTGCGGGTGCGTCCGGCTCAGCGAGGCGCTGGTAGGAGCCACGCGAGCCGAACTGCGCCTGGAGCGCCTTCACGCTCGGCGTAAACATGATCTCTGAAAAGCGGTGCGCCATGGCTGTTGGCTCCCAGACGGATGGTAGAGGCTGCGGGACTTACGCTGCCTGTTTCAGCTCGACCTTGGGAAAGTCGATCTCGACCCGGCTTGCCCTGCCGAGGATGTTTGTGAGGATATTCATGCCAACGTGCGTAATGATCTCGACAATCTCGGCATCCGAGTAGCCCGCGCTGTGGATTGCCAGCAGTTCGGCGTTGGTCACATCGCCCATGTTGTCCGCCAGCGCGCGGGCGAAGGCGACGGCAGCCGCTGCCCTGGCATCCCGACTGGTGCCGGCGCGGTTGGCATCCATCTCATCGTTGGTGAGGCCGGCTTCGCGGCCGATGGCGGTGTGCGCCGACAGGCAATACTCGCAGGCGTTCTCCTGGGCGAGCGCGAGGGCGATGCGCTCGCGGGTCTGCGGATCGAGGCTCCCCTCGGCGACGATGCCATGGAGACCGAGGAAGGCTCGCAGCGCAGCCGGCGAGTTGGCAAGCACTTTGAGGAAGTTGGGCACAATGCCGAGCTGCGCCTGGATGGCATTGAACAGCGCCTGCTGTTCGGGCGAGGCGGTATCGTTGGTGACTGCAGTGATGCGGGACATGGGATTGCTCCTGTTGAGGCGCGACAGCGCGCTGAAGTTGGGCAAGCTACGAGATGCAACAGGTACGAAACGGCGGGTGGGCGCGAGGCAGCTCCGGGCAGGGTGATGCCTGTCCCGAGCCGGTGTTTGTCGGCATTCGGCGACGCAGCAGTTTCACTGTCCGGCCGGCAGTCCGGAGCGCCGCGGCCATGAGCAGGCTTGCTGGAGCCAGGGCCGCCCGCGACCGCCGCCCGGTGCGGGATCGTGCCAGACCCGCTGTAGCCGAGCCTGCGGTTCTGGCATTGCCTTGGAAGCTTAGGGGTTGCTGGCCATGCCGCAGCTCCACCGGGCTCGGCGACCAGCCGATCATTGTGAGTTTCATAAGCGCAGCTTCGAGCATGACACGCGCTATGGTTTGCTCTTCCTCGCTCTCGGCGTGACTGCCTGGCGGTTCAGCCGGTTGCGGAGCGGTTTGAAGCGACATGGGCGTATCCGGCCTGTTCGAGTTGCAGCGACAATACAGACAGGTCTGTATATTCGTCAAGCGGGTTGTTTGCCGATCATGCTCCGCTGTGGCGAGGTCGAGCCTCGGGGTGTATAGACCGGTCGGTACGGAGGACCGACCATGCAGTCACGTCGAGACCAACTGATCGATACCGCCCTGCGGCTTTTCTACACGCAGGGCTATCACGCGACCGGGATCGACAAGATCCTCGCCGAGTCGGGCGTCGCGAAGATGACGCTCTATAAGCACTTCCGCTCGAAGGACGAGCTGATCCTGGCGGCCCTGCAGCGGCGCCACGAACAGTTCCGCGACTGGCTCATGGGGGCAATGGAGCAGGCCTCTCCTCATCCGCGTGGTCGCCTGCTGGCGATGTTCGATGCGCTCGAGGACTGGTTCCGCGGCGGCGCCTTCCCAGGTCTGGGCTTTGCCGGCTGCGCCTTCATCAAGGCCGCCAGTGAGTTCGGCGATAAGGAAAACCCGATCAACCGCGCTGCCGCCGAGCACAAGCGGCTGGTTCTGGCGTATATCGAACAACTCTGTGCACAGGCAGGAGCAAGGGAGCCGCGGGTGCTTGCCGAACAGCTGGCTCTCCTGAAGGAGGGTGCGATCGTGACTGCACAGGTGCGCGCCATGCCCGAGGCCGCGCAAACGGCAAAGCAGGTCGCCGAAGCGCTTCTTGATGCCGCCGTGCCAGCCTGATGGCAGCCGCGCAGCTGGCCTGGCTGAAGCGCGGGGCCTCCTTCAGCCCCTGTCGGCGGCGATCCACGGCGGCGCTGATATCAGGGAAACCTTGGGATGCCGCCGCCTTTCATTCACCCACGGGCGCTGGTCCCGGTCAGGAAGCGGCTGCCTCGTACCAGCGGCGGGTTTTCTTCACGATGGCGACGACCGACAGCATCACCGGCACCTCGACCAGCACGCCAACAACGGTGGCAAGCGCCGCGCCTGAATTGAGGCCGTAAAGCGAGATTGCGGCCGCCACCGCCAGTTCGAAGAAGTTGGAGGCGCCGATCAGCGCCGCTGGAGCCGCCACGCACCAGGCAACGCCGAACCGCTTGCTCAGCCAGTAGGCGAGCCCGGCATTGAAATAGACCTGGATGAGGATGGGAACGGCGAGCAGGGCGATCACCAGAGGCTGAGCAAGGATCTGCTCGCCCTGAAAGCCGAACAGCAACACCAGCGTCGTCAGCAGCGAGACGAGCGACACGGGAGCGAGCGTCGCCAGCAGCCGGTCGAGCGCGGGCTGACCGCCGGAGGCCAGCAGGGAGCGCCGGAGGATCTGCGCCGCGATGACTGGGACAACGATGTAGAGCACGACCGACAGCAGCAGCGTGTTCCACGGTACAGTGATCGAGGCGACGCCCAAGAGCAGGCCGACGAGCGGCGCGAAGGCGAACACCATGATGAGGTCATTAAGCGCCACCTGACTGAGCGTATAGTTTGGCTCACCCTCGCACAGGTTCGACCAGACGAAGACCATCGCTGTGCAGGGGGCGGCGGCCAGCAGGATGAGCCCGGCGATATAGCTTTCGATCTGCGCCTCGGGCAGCAGCGGGCGGAACAGCCAGCCGATGAACAGGGTGCCGAGCAGCGCCATGGAGAAGGGTTTGACCGCCCAGTTGATGAACAGCGTGACGCCGACGCCGCGTACGTGCTGGCGCACCTGCCCCAACGCGCCGAAATCGATCTTGAGCAGCATGGGGATAATCATCAGCCAGATCAGAACTGCCACGGGCAGGTTGACCTGCGCCACTTCGGCTGACGCGACGAGCTTGAAGAAGTCGGGAAGTGCCGCCCCGAGCGCAATGCCTGCGCCGATGCAGAGGATCACCCAGACCGACAGGTAACGCTCAAAGGTGGAGATTGCCGGTGAACGGGAAACCGCAGCGTCTGTCATTATGCGTGTCCTGCTGGCGCAAGCGTCAGCACCATGCAGACTGCCGATGCCGGGCATATATCGTGAAACTCTCGGGTTGCCTGGATCGAAGGCGGCGCTGCGCTGCGCTTCACCACATCAAAGCCGAGGCGCTCAAAGAACGGAGCCGCTGTGGTCGTGAGCAGCCAGAGGCGCTCGATGCCAAGCCGCCGGGCTTCCGTTGTCATCGCCTCCACCAGTGCCGCGCCTGTGCCCTGCCCGCGCAGCAGCTCCGGGACGACCAGAGACCGCAACAGCCCATCTGCGCCGCAAGGCTCAAGGCCCGCCCAGCCGATATTCCCTTGCGCGTCTTCCCAGCGATAGAAGCGGCGACCGGGTTCGTCGAGGTCACCGCAGGGGAGGCCGGAGCCCTCCAGCATCCCCCGCAGCTCCGACAGGCCGCCCTCGGGCAGTTCGACAAGCCGCTGCCCCGCCGGGACAACCTCGCCGTCTTCCTTGATGAAATCCTGCGTGAGGGGCTGATCGAGAATTTCGAGCACGACCTCGGACGGCCGCGCGAGGCGCACGCCCTGGGGGCCCACCACGATGGGACGGTTGATGAGGATCGGGTGCGCCAGCATCGCGTCAATAAGCTGATCGTCGGTCAGCGCCGGGTCATCGAGGCCCAGTTCCTCAAAAGGGGTGCCCTTCCGGCGCAGAACATCGCGCACTGGCACCTTCATGCGGGCGATGAGGGATACCAGTTCTTCTCGGCTGGGCGGTGTTTGCAGATACTCGATGACAACCGGCTCGACGCCGGTGGCGCGAATGAGCGCAAGTGTATTGCGCGAGGTGCCACAAGCCGGGTTGTGGTAAATCGTGACCGTCATGGTGTTGCCTTTCATGTCAGCCCGCGCAGGAGCTCGAGCATGAGGATGCCTTCGCGCTTTGGGGCAGCGCCGGGGCGCAACAGGCGCTATCCACCGCATTGGCGGATTGCGCCGTCAGGCTCCCCAGCGCCGGAGCGCCGCCATAAACAGTGGAGTCTCCGTGTGTCAGGAACGCCTCCCACACCACGCCTTGGGGGTCCGCGATCCAGCTTTTCTCGGATTTGGCGTAGCAGCAAGTGGTGGAGCCCTCCTCCAGCACCGGACGATCGGCGGCCTTGAGACGGTCGTAAACCTCGGCCAGTTCCGCTTCGTCCTCCACCTGAATGCCGAGGTGCTCGACGCCCCTTGTGGCGTGACCCGCCGATATGGCGAAGTTGACGCGCGGATCCTCCAGCATCCACTTGGCGTAGTCGGCCTTGGCAACGGTCGGCTCGGCTCCGAACAGCGACGAGTAAAACCGGATCGATTGGGCGAGGTCCTCGACCCCGACATGAACATGCAGACGCTTCATCACGGGTTTCCTTCAGCAGACGGTGTCACATGACTGGGCAGTAGAGCCTGTCCCGCAGAGTTCCGGCCGGCCTTGGCAGCAGTCCTCCATGAGGAAGGTGAGCAGTTTGCGGATGCCCTCATAGTCGGCGGCGTAGAAGATCGAGCGGCTCTCGCGGCGCGATGTGGCAAGGCCCGCCCGCTCGATCGTTGCCAGATGGTGCGACATGGTAGAGGCAGGCACCTTCAGCGCCTCGGCGATGTCGCCTGCCGTCACGCCATCGGGTCCAGCCTGAACGAGGAGGCGGAATACCGCCAGCCGGGTTTCCTGCGCCAGGGCTCCGAACGCTGCAACAGCCGCCGCCGCTTCCATCACGCGCCTCCGCCATGGCGCACGACGCGCGGCAGGTTGACGATTTCGCGATGGCAGCACAGCCCGAGTTTGGCACTGGTCAGTCCAGCCAGTTCCTCAAGGAAGCGCAACAGTGCAGCTTTGGTCATGATCGACTCCTGTCGTTTCGACATCTGTAGAAATAATAGGACCACCCATGAGGCGTCAACCGATATTTCTACAATTATCGAAATAAAATGTCGGCGGATATCAAACGAACGCTGGCGCGCGTGAACAGCGAACCTGAGGCTTAGATGTGATGGGGCCGGAAGGGGACGTTCCGCAGCGAGGCGACAGTGGTGAACTTTCGGACGCCTCCCGGCATCCGAAATTCTTCACGATAGCGGAACGACTGCCTTTAGTCGCCAACTCGGTCTAACCAGGCGCTTAAGCGCCAGACTGGCGAGTGCATCCCCGCGCCCCCCCTTTTGCCGATCTCGGATTGCCACTCATCGGCATCCCGAACCTAGCCGCTTGTGGAGCGTTGCCAATGCATGGAGATTTTCAGCATTCTCGGCGCGGCCGCACCGGTCCTGCGCGCTGCGGCCCTGACCGCTCTTGCTGTCGCTTGGACGCTCCTGCTCGCGCGGATTGTAGGACTGAGGGCCTTCAGCAAGGCCACGGCCTTCGACTTCGCGGCGACCATCGCCACCGGCTCACTCATCGCCCAGGCCGGAACCCGCAGCACTTGGAGTGAATATGTGCAGGCCTTGAGCGCCATCGGCGCCCTATTCCTGGTGCAATATCTGCTCGCACGGGGGCGAATGCGCTCGAGCCGCTTTGAGAACGCGATCGACAACACGCCGGTTCTTCTGATGGAGCACGGTCGCTTCCTCGAAGCCGCCATGAAGGAGACCAGGGTCACGCAGGCTACCCTGCTGGAGAAGATCCGCATGTCCAATGCACAAAGGGTGGAGGATGTGCGCGCCGTCGTGCTGGAGAGCACCGGAGACATTGCGGTGATGACTGGCAACGTTGATCCAGAGCTGCTTGAAGGCGTGCGCCGGGTCTAGCCACTTCGGCTGAACTGCAGGCGCTATTTGCGGATTTCCTCGCCAAGCCGTGCGACATCCGCAGAGCCGGTCAGCGGGGCGTCGGCTTCGGAGGCGTGGCGCCCGATGAAGAAGCTGGCAAAGCTGGCCGTGATGCAGCCGAAGACAGCCAGGCCGCAGATGGACAGCAGGAGGGCAAGCACCCGGCCCTTGCTGGTCAACGGCCAAAAGTCGGAGCCTATATTAGTTACCAGCATTGCGGTCCACCAGAGGGCATGACCAGGAGGTGAAGCCGCCGATGCCATGACCTCCTCCCAACTCGTGTTCGAGCAGTCAGGGCCCGTTGGCCGCTCGGCGTTCCCTGACGCCCACGGAAACCATGCGGTCCGTGAACCGTAATCACCCCACAAGGGGACGAGAATGGAAGGAAGCGAAGCGCTCCGGCTGTTCGGCATTACGCTTGTCGGGGCCACACCGGACAATGGCAAGAAGCTCCTGCTCACCATTATTCTGGTGGCAGTGGTCGTGCTGTCCGCAACTCTGGGACGGCGCCTGCTTTCGGGTACGCTAGGGCGGGGTGCCCGCCTGAATCGCTACCGGTTCTGGGCCCGCCAAGTGGTGGGCCTTGTTGCCGGAGCGATCCTGATCCTCGGAATTGTTTCGATCTGGTTCGACGATCCGACGCGACTGACCACCGCGCTAGGCCTTGTCACTGCCGGCGTGGCCTTTGCGCTGCAGCGGGTGATCACCGCCATCGCGGGCTATTTCGTGATCCTACGCGGCAAGACCTTCAACGTCGGCGACCGGATCGTCATGGGCGGTGTGCGCGGCGACGTGATTGCGCTGTCCTTCATGCAGACCAAGATCATGGAGATGGGCCAGCCGCCGCCAGTTAGCGCGGCCGAACCGCCGATGTGGGTCCACTCGCGTCAGTTCACTGGCCGCATCGTGACTGTCAGCAACGACAAGATCTTCGACGAGCCGATCTACAATTACACCTCTCACTTCCCCTATGTCTGGGAGGAGGTGCGGCTTCCGATCCGCTACGGCGATGACCGTGCCAGGGCGGAGGCCCTTCTGCTTGAGGCCGCGAGGCGCCACGCGGTGACGGAGGAGCGGCTGACGGCGAAGCATCGCGAGGAGCTGGAGCGCCGCTACCGGCTGCCGATCGGCGACATCGAGCCGAAGGTCTATTGGCGCCTCACCGACAATTGGCTGGAGCTCACCGTTCGTTTCCTCTCACCGGACCATGGCACGAGGGAGATCAAAGACGCGATGAGCCGCGAAATCCTGGCTCAACTGGATGTGGCGGGTATCCCTATCGCTTCGGCCACCTACGAAATCACCGGCCTGCCGGCTATCACGCTCCACCTGGAGAATGGCCGGTGAGCCTGGTCGAGACGATCACTTTGGCGAGCGTCTTCCTGTTCGTGCTGGTCCATGTGTTCGGGGGAAAGCTCACGTTTCTCAACGTGACGCCGAGGAGTGTCTGGCTTTCAGCGGCCGGCGGCGTCTCGGTCGCCTATGTATTCGTGCACCTGCTGCCTGAACTGGCGCAGCATCAGGAGACGCTGCAGGAGCGGACGCGGCTCGGCGACGGCCCCCTCGCTGGTATCGAAAGCCACGCCTACCTGATCGCTCTTGCCGGCCTCGGATTGTTCTATGGAGTGGAGCGGTTCGCTCGGTCGGCCGGCGGGACCAACAAGGCGGATGGAGGTAAAGAGATCCCGGCAACAGTGTTCTGGACGCACCTGAGCGCCTTTGCGCTCTACAATGTGCTGATCGGATACCTCCTGGTGCACCGGGAAGAAGGCGATCTGCGCGGGCTCATCATCTACGCGATCGCTATGGGCCTGCATTTCATCGTCAACGACCAAGGCCTGCGTGGACAGCATGGCGGGACATATCACCGTTACGGTCGCTGGCTGCTCGCGGCCGCGCCGGTGATCGGTTACCTGATCGGGATCAGCACCGAGATTTCGCCGCTTCTTCTCTCCAGCCTGTTCGCCTTCCTAGCAGGCGGAGTGATCCTCAACGTGCTCAAGGAAGAGCTGCCTGAGGAACGCGAGAGCCGCTTCTGGGCCTTCGCGGGGGGAGCGGCGCTGTACACAGTGCTGCTGCTGGCGACCTCATGAGCGCTAGGCTGCGATCAATCCTGCTGGCCGTACGGTCCAGCTACTGGTTCGTGCCCAGCCTTATGGCGCTTGCGGCCGTGCTGCTCGGCGGCGGAATGGTCTGGCTCGATATCCATCTGGGCACCGATTGGCTCGGCAGGGCCACCTGGTACCAGCAGATCAGTGCCGACGGTGCGCGCGAGGTACTGTCCACGATCGCCGGTTCGATGATTACTGTCGCCGGCGTGGTCTTCTCGATCACCATCGTGGCCTTGTCCTACGCCTCCAGCCAATACGGCCCGCGCGTGCTCACCAACTTCATGACTGATCGCGGCAACACGGTGACACTCGGCACCTTCATCGCAACGTTCCTCTATTCCCTCGTCGTGCTGCGCACGATCCATGGCGGAAACGAGGGTTTTGTGCCGCAGCTGTCCGTCATCGGGGCGCTGCTGCTGGCCATCTGCTCGATCGCAGTGCTCATCTACTTCATCAACCATGTCTCACAGGCGATCCACATCAACCATGTTGTCGCACGCATCGGGAAGCAGCTGATTGCGGATGCGGGCAGGCGCTTCCCCGCCCTGATCGGCGAAGAGCCGGAACCGGATGCCGAACCATGCTGGCCGCCGACAAGATCGTGGCGCATGGTGCAGAGCGCTGCCACGGGTTATCTACAGTCGATCAATGACGATGCGTTGATGCACCTTGCGGTGCGGCACGACCTCTTGATCCGGCTTCGTTACCGGCCGGGAGACTTTGTGATGGCCGGACGCGGCCTGGCCGATGTTACTCCGGCCGAGCGCCTGGACGACGACGTGGCCGATGCGCTGCGGGAGTGCTTCGCGACCGGAAAAAAGCGGACGCCGGAGGACGACATCATGTTTCTGGTGAGCGAGCTGGTCGAGATTGCCGCCCGCGCGCTCTCGCCCGGCGTCAACGATCCTATGACGGCGGTCACCTGCCTCGACTGGCTTGGCGCCGGCGCAACCGAGTTCGCGCGCCGCCAGCTGCCGCGCCCTGTCCGCGTGGATGAGGCGGGCACGCCGCGAGTACTGGCACATCCCGCCGATTTCGCCCACTTTGTGGAAAACGCCTTCGGACGCCTACGTCATTATGTTGCGCCTGACATGATCGCCGGGCTCCATTTCCTCCGCGTGATGGGCGAGGTCGGTGCGGCATGTGCGCGGGACCATCAAATCCGTCTGCTCCAGTCCCAGACGGCCCAATTCGCGGACCTTGCCGCCGAGAAACTCTCGGGTGAGGATCGCAAGGCTGTGCTGGCCCGGGCGGCGGAGCTCAGGGACCTCCTCGCGCGGAACCCCGAGGAAATCGACGAAGATCAGGCGGCATGGCTGGGCGGCTCTGCTGGGTTTTCCTCAACCAATATCCCGCCGTGCTGAAGCGGCGTCCAAGTCTGCAAATCGGGCCTCGCCCACGGAGGTGAGTGAATGACCTTGAGCTCATGACGTGCTTCGTTTGTGGGTAAAGCGACCCATTGCCAACTGATAGGTGTGGCGGCTCCGGCCGCCTGCGAGGGTACCCTCGCAGCGCTATTTCGCATTCAAGGAACCGTTTCGCATTTACGGCACCAAATTTCGCGATTTAAGGCACATCGACAGCGCACCATTGCAACGGCCGGACATGCCATTTTAGCCAGCCGTCTGGTAAAGTGACATTTTGGCAACCCCGCCTGAGGAGCCACCTGTTGATTTTTTGATAGGCGAACTGCGGCGCCCCAGCCCCTACCGGTTCCTAAAGCGCGTACTGAAAAAGGGCTCGAACGCTCGCCTTCGGTCGAGCCCTGCACAGCTATCCGTCTATGATTTGCGCGTGCGCTCCTGCATGGGTTTCCGCGCTGTTCGAGCTGGTATATCCCATGGACGATACTTGGCCATCAGGGAGCAGGCTGGTTTTTTTTACTGATTCTGATCGACCAGTTGTCGCTCCGCATATCAGCGTCTCCTCTGGCTGCCGCCCGGAGTCCAGACTTTACCGGGCGGCAGCGCTCGGATGCGGCGATGCCGGCCGAGGAGGTCGTGCATGGGCAAGATGCGCGCGTGCTGACGGGCGCAATCCGCTATCATGGCCTGACCAATGCCCCGTCCGGTACATCGCCGGTGTGGTTTCCGCCGCCGAACGTTACGGCATGATGTCTCCCGTCGCGATGTGGACGCACTATTTGCTGTCAGAGCGTTTGGCCGAGCGCCAGCATCTGCCCGCCGAGTGCGCGCTCGGCCTCGGGTCATGCCTGAAACCCCTGGCCGACAGAATGCTGGCTGAGAGGCAGTGCCGGCCGCATTTCGGCGGGTTGAAACGGGCACAGGCAGAAAGCGTCCTTGCCCCATGGGGCGTGGTGGTTCGAATCAAGGGTGACGTCGGCCGGAGCCCGGCAAAGGTTGCCCTGAACGGGCCTCTTGGCAACCATACCTCCGCATCGGCCATCATCGGGCCGATACGGGAAAGCCGGCTCTCTGCAATCTGGACGCGTTGAATGTCGCCCTGTTGCGCGAGCAAAGCCAACGGCTGGACGGCACAAAACGGCAGGAGCCGGCAACCCCTTATCTCTTCTCGCACGATCCCTTGCGGCGTTTCATGTCCGGCGTGCTGCCAGGCACGTCCTTTCTGGTCCTGCGTGCGGTGGCGGTCGTTCTCCTTGTGGCGGCGCGATTGAGGCGGTCGCATCCCTGCGCTATGCCGGGTTGGATAAATGCCCTGGAGGACCGAGTGAACGACAGAGCCGCCAAGACCGCTTCCCTGCCACCCAGCCGGGCCGTTTATCTCCAGCGCCGGCGGGACAAGACCCGCGCAGCCATCCTGTTGGCTGCGCGCGAAGTGTTTGCGCAGGCCAATTATCTCGATGCCCGGGTTGAGGACATCTTCCGTCGGGCGGGTGTCAGCCGGGCGACCTTCTACATGCATTTCGCATCGAAGCTGGAACTGGCCCACGCCATTTATGACGAGATTGCGCCGCAGACGGTCGAACTGTTTGACCGGTTGCCGGCACTCGCGTCCCAAGGGCTGGAGGCGATAAAGGACTGGATGCGCGCCTTCATCGATATGCATGTCGAGCACCGCTACGTAACACCGCTCCTCGCCCAGCTTCAGCTTTTCGAGAGCGACTTTCGCCAGCGCATCCTTCACGATGCAGAACATCTGATCGATCGACTTGGCGATGCGGGCAGCGGCGCCTTCCTGCGTGCACGAGGGCCGGATGAAGCGGCGCGGCGCCAGCGCATGCGCGCCCGCCTCCTCATGAACCGGGTGGCGGCGGTCAGCGCGGAGATCGCGCGCGAGGAGATGACAGGCGAGCAGGCCGAACTCTGCCTTGAGCTCGTAGCGCAGGAACTGCTGGAGTTCATGCGGGAATAGCCACGGGCGCAGCACTGGACTCGAAACTAGACTCGGAGTATAGTCTCACCGAGAAAACATGAAAGAGACGGGAGATGCACGCCGATGCAGCGCGATGACTCCATACGGGTTGGCATGGTCGGCGCAAATCCCGACTACGGCTGGGGTTCGGGGGTTCACCGCCGGGTGCTGGACCTGCTGCCCGGCTTCACGCTCCACGGCGTCTGCACCACGCGCGAGGAAAGTGCCCGGCGGGCATCCGAGGCTTTCGGCGCGCCCCTGTGGTTCACCAATGCTGGCGAACTTGCGCGCCATCCCGACATCGATCTCGTGGCCATCTGCGTCAAGGCGCCCCATCATTACGAAATCGCGCATGCCGCCCTGTCCGCAGGCAAGCATGTCTATTGCGAATGGCCGCTTGCCCTGACCGTGCCGCAGGCAGAGGAGCTTGCGCTTCTTGCCCGCGATCAGGACGTGAAGGCCATGATCGGTCTGCACTTGCGCGGGGCCCCGGCGCTGCGGCAGGCGGCGCGGCTCATCGCGGGCGGCTTTATCGGCGACATGTTCAGCGTCACGCTGCAGGCGCGCCTCTTCGGCCCGGTGATGCGCGCCATGGCGATGCGGCAAGGTGGAACGACGCTGCTTTCGATCTATGGCGGCCATCTGCTCGACGCGCTGGATCATTATTTCGGCGGCGTGGCCGACATCCGTATGAATGGTGCCATCCATCTGCCTCCCATAGACGAAACCGGCGCGCCGATTGAGCGCGACGCGTTCGACCACCTGCAATTCCATGGCAGGCTGCAGAGCGGTGCTCTGTTCAACGTCGATCTCGCCGGCGTGTCGGTGACCGGCATGGGGACAAGCTGGCGCATCGACGGACGGGAGGGCTCGCTTCTCATCTCCACCCGCGATCCGACGCTGCCCGCCATCGAATCTCTGGTGCTGCACGGTACGCGCCACGGCGGCCCGTTCGAGCCCATTCCCATCGCGACCGAGCTCGATTGCCCGGCGGTGCCGGCCGAGCCCGACCGTTACGCCGCCTATCCCGGTTCCTCCGCCTCCCGCGAGGCGCTGGCCTCCATTGGCAACCTTTACATGCAACTGGGCGAGGCCATTCGCACTGGCGGGTCGGTCTCCCCCGATTTCCGCCGCGCGGTCGATATCCAGAGGCTGCTCGTCACGTGCGACGAGGCGAGCCGGTCGGCCACGGTAGTCCCCACCATATCGCAACATGCGGGAGTTCGATCATGACACTGCAATCCAATGCGGACGGCGGCGCTGCGCCGCTGGAGACCGAAGAAGAAGTGACCTCGGGCGAGGCCGTCTTCTATCTGAACGGCCGCCGAAAGGTGCGAACGCAGAGCAGCGTGCTCGTCAGCTCCTCGCGCTGGCTCAACGATGCGCGGGTGCGCGAGTGGACCGCGACCGAGAGCCTTCGTCGCAACGGCCATGACTATCCGCTGCTCTACGGCCTGCCCACGCTGATGCAGGCGGTGGACGAGGTGGTTGATGCGGATCATATCGAACGGCTCGTCAGCGAGGAGCGGCGCAGAAACCCCCAGTTCGACCAGTGGCTGAGCGAAGGCTTTCTCTCCACCTACACCAAGGATGACCTGCGCCAATATCCGGCAGGGTCAGTCGGGCGACAGCTGTTCGAATATATGGACGAGTTCGATCTCTCGCCGGAGCTCAACTCACGCCTTCTGGCCAATCCCGACTGGAAGCCGGCGAACACGTTCGACTTCTGGAATCTGCGCATGGGACAGACCCATGACTGCTATCATATATTAGGCGAGATCGGTTTCGGATCGGTCGCCGAATACTTCATCACCGGCGTCGTCACCGGCAACGCCTTCCGCCATCTCTCCCCGGAGCTGGCGGGCGCGTTGATGACCACGAACACACTGATCATGTTCCCCTGGATGACGCGCACGATGCTTCATTATCCGGGAGCGTGGCCGACACTGTGGCATAACCTCAGCTATGGTTATTCCATCGGACAGCAGTCGGACATGCTGTTCACCGCAAAGTTTGAAGACATATTGCACCTGCCGCCCGCTGAGGCGCGAGAGGTGCTGGGCTGGCGCGGCTTCACCGGGCCGACCGACAGCCGTGAGGCGTCGCTCATCTTCGGCGAAGGCCGGGAAATCATTCCCTGATCCAGGATGCCGCATAGGACAGGGGGCGGTGCGCGTCGTGCGTGCACGAGCAAGGGGCCGTTGCTGCTTGTACCCAAGGGCGGCCGTCCGGGAAATCCGGATCGCGCCGCCCCGGGGGCAGCACGCCTATGCGGCGCTCCGTCAGCTCATGACCCGAGAGTCTTCACACAGGTAGGCTGACAAGAGGCGCCGGTTTCCTGCATATCTTTTGCAGGGCCAGCGTCTTCGGACAGGGAAACGGCCGGACCCGATCACAAATCCAACCGGGGCGATACGGACTTGACCACATCCAGGAACGCCCGGAGTGCCGGCGGCACAGCCCGGTGGCCTGGATAATACACCGCCACTCTCTCGGGCTCGTGCATCCAGGAGGACAACACTGTTCGCACCTGCCCTTTGGCAACGGCAGATTGGGCGGCCCAATTCGCAACATAGGCGATGCCCAGGCCCCGCACGGCCGCCTCAACCATCAGGTCCTCGTCGTCCAGAACAACGGCACCGTCCGTCTCGATCGTCACCTCCTGCCCGGCGCGCTGGAACTCCCAATGGTACAGCTTGCCGCTGGGCAGACGGTGGCCGATGCAGCGATGATACTTGAGATCATCCGGAGACGAAGGCTCGCCAGCGCGCTCGAGATAGTCCGGCGATGCGACACAGACAAAATCAACCGGTTTGCCGAAAGGCACCGCGATCATGTCTTTGGGGATGGATCCCATAAGACGGACGCCTGCGTCGAAACCGCCCGACACGATATCAATCAGTCGCCCCTCGGCGACCAGGTCGACCTTAACGTCTGGAAACCGCTCCGCCATGATCGGCAGGACGTCCCGCACCAGGGCTGCTGCGGTCACGCGTGGTGCGTTCACGCGAACCCGGCCTGCCACGCTGCCTCGAAATGCAGCCGTCGCATCGAGAGCATCGTCGAGGGAGCTGAGGACGCCGTGCAGACGGCTGAGCAGGGTAACCCCCGCCTCGGTGGGCGATACGCTGCGGGTCGTGCGATTGAGGAGACGCACGCCAAGCTGATCTTCCAGCCCACGCATCGTGTGACTGAGCGTGGAAGGCGCAACCCCGAGTTCGTCAGCCGCCCTGCGGAAACTGCGATGCGTGGCAACTGCAACGAAGGCGGCTAGATCATTAAGAGAAGGGCGCATGATTGCTGGCAATTATGCATCAGGCTATCCCGATTTCAATGTCTAATCGAACAAACCGGGCTTTGGTATCTCTATCTCCAGCCGGAAGAGACCGATGGACGACCGTATGGGGCTGCCGCTTCCAGCGTCCGTCATTCCTCAACAAGGAGAAGAAGATGACCAAGCGCGAGACGATCTTTCCTGCCAGTCGCCAGGCACTTTACGAGATAAACCGTTACTCAGCGGCCATCCGTTCGGGCGACCTGCTCTTCGTGTCCGGACAGGTCGGCAGCCGCGAGGACGGCTCTCCGGAGCCTGTCTTTGAGGAGCAAGTCCAGCGCGCCTTCAGCAATCTCGGCGAGGTCTTGAAGGCGGCGGGCTGCACGTTTGACGACATCGTCGACATGACGACGTTCCATACCGACCCCGAAGCGCAGTTCGCAGTCGTAACAGCGGCCAAGGAAAAGATATTCCCGCAAGAGCCCTTTCCCAACTGGACTGCTGTGGGAGTGAACTGGCTTGCGGGCTTCGACTTCGAGATCAAGGTCATCGCTCGCATCCCGCAGACTGCTTGACGCTGGTATCGATGGCCTCAGCATAAAACAGGCTGCGGCACGCTGTCTGGACAGACCAAATATGGTCAAAGCGCACAGGCGGACGCGGCGCCCATGAGCGACGGCCACGCGCCCGCCTACTGATGATACAGGCACGGGAAAGTTACGCGTGGGACAATCCCGACTTCGTTACCGCAGGAGAGGCGACCGGCCGAGGGACACTGCGGCCGTCGCCTCCAAGGCCCAGCAGGTTATGACCGAGCACGCAATGCTCGATTCCCAGCGCGGCTGAAACCCGCTGCTTGGCAATGGCCGCTCTGGAAGGACGATCATTTCGGAGCGGCCGTTCCGTATCGGCTAAGCCCGGCATACACCCGCTCAGACGGCGCACTCACCCATGCAGCGGTACGTAAGAGAGCCACGCAGTGCTGGCTATATAGTGCTTAGCCGATGGCGGGCATTAGCTGTCTCGCCAATACGCAGTTAAGGAACCACAGTACGCGGTTAAGGCACCGTAATTCGCTTCTTCAGGAACACCAACAACTGGCAGCCGGCCTCCCCTTGCAAGCATCGAGTATGACTCATCAGGCCGGCTTTCGATAAAGTGACATTTTGGTCAAACCGTCTTGGAGAGCGTCGGGTTTCCTTAACTCCTAAACTGGCGCCGTAATTCCTGAATTGGTTCCTTAAAATCGTGAACCGGAATTGGCCGGCTCCAGCCCAGCAGCTTCCAGGTAGGGAACGAATGTGGAAAAGCCGCCCTTTGTTGTCGGTCAGTGGCTGTGGCAGTCGTCGAGTCCTTCCAGGCGTTCTACGAGCAGTTTACTGTTTCGAGACACTGACCGTCCGCCAGCGAACCGACTCTTTATATCCGAATGTTGATCGGCAACTTGACTTAAGCAGTTCGAGTGAGAGTCCGTTTGAGAATTCTCACGGGTGGGCGATGCTGTCATTGGCGCTCAAGACTGGCAATCGACGTGAAGTGGCAGGTCAGGTCCTGCGCCTGGCACTGGCGCCCCTTGGTGCGCTCACAGGCCGATTGCCGTGGGGCAACTCGGGTCGTGCCAATGTCAGCCCCTCCGAACCGTCTGCCATTCCCGGTGATCTGAGAGATCTGCTGATAGCGGCGGGTGTGTCGGCGGCCAAAACAGATGAGCGGTGATCACCTCCTGACCGACAGAAGCAGTCGGAGAGTGAAATGCTTCATCTCGCAGGCAGTCCTGTGCCCTTCCCGGCCTAGCAGGGCGCATTCCTTCCTCAGTGATCCTCGTCGGTCTGGACGCCATCCGCGGCGTTGAAATACTGCTGCAGGAAGGAGACAAATGCCTTCACCTTTTGGGGTGTGTACTTCCGGTTGGGGTAAACGGCCGAGATAACGGTCTGAAAATTACTCGGCGTCACATCATAGGATGGAAACAGGTCGACCAATCGACCCTCGACGAGATCCTCTCCGATCAACCAGTCGCTGAGCAAGACGACCCCAAGGCCTTGCAACGCGCACTCTCTGAGAACCAGGCCGCTGTTCGCTGACATCGCGCTGCCAATAGCCACTTCTGCTTCCTGGCCATTGGCATCCCTGAACCGCCAGATGTCAGAAAAGCCCGGCAGCGGAAACGTCAGACAGTCCCGGTTGCTGATCTCGGACGGATCAGACGGCGCGCCGGTTGCTGCAAGATAAGCGGGGCTGGCGCAGACATGGTAGCGGGTCCGAATAATCGGGCGTACGATCAGCGAGGAATCCGCTAGAGGTCCGTGCCGAAGCGCGAGATCGAACCGATCGCCTATAATGTCAACCAGCTGGTCTGTGAGCGACAGCTGGATCCTGACCTTTGGGAACTGCGCACAGAAGGCAGGGATCGCGCGGCTGAGGTGTCGGATGCCGAAGGAGTGCGACGCGGATACCCGAAGAAGCCCGCTCGGTTCATCCGCCATGTCCGCAACCGTGGTGCGCAGCGAGCGAAGCGCGTCCAGATGCTGTTCGATCTCGAGGGCGAGCATGGTTGCGGCCTCGGTCGGGGCAATCTTGCGCGTCGTTCGGTAGAACAGCAGCGTGCCAAGCTCGGCTTCCAGCGCGGCAATCGCTCGCGAGATGACGGAGGGCGCAACGTTGCGCGCTCGGGCCACGGCGCTAAAGCTGCCTCGCCGATAGACGTCTTCGAAAAGCTCGAGATTGGCCAGCTTCATTATTGCAGATATCGCACAAGTTATTTCTTTTCTTTGCTATATCCGCAATCGTCGCCCGGGTCTATCGGTTGTGCAGGCAGAAGGAATTCAGCATGACCAACCAGGCAGACGACATCAGGGCCTCCTTGGGAGGGCAGACGAAGAGGCTTCCCGCGGTCGCGGTTTACGGCGCGTCGGGCCACACCGGGCGCTTCGTGGTAGCCGAGCTCAAGCGCCGCAATCTGCCCATCATCGCAGTCGGCCGCAGTGCCGAAAAGCTTGATCTCCTGGATGCCGCCGAGACCCGCGTTGCGGCACTCGATGACCCGGCAGCGCTCGATCAGGCGCTGACCGGCGCAAGAGTGGTGATCAACTGCGCCGGGCCGTTCCTCGATACGGCGCGTCCGGTCATCGAAGCCGCGCTGCGGTGCGGTATCCACTATCTGGATGTCACGGCAGAACAGCAGGCGGCACGCGAAGCTTTTGCCGATTATGACGATGCCGCACGAACGGCAGGCATCAAGATCCTCCCGGCGGCAAGCTTTTACGGAGGCCTTGCCAGTCTCCTCGCCCATGCGGCGATGGAAGGCTGGGAGAAGGCCGACCACGTGCAGGTCAGCGTCGCGCTCGACAGCTGGCAGCCGACACAGGGGACCCGCATTACCGGGCAACGCAATACGGTGCCCCGGGTCATGTTGTCCGATCGCGCGTTCGTTGGGATCGAGCCGTCCGGCTTCCCAAGCGAGTGGGAGTTTCCGGCGCCTTTTCATCGCCAAAGCATTGCCCCCATGCCGTTCAGCGAAATCATCACAATTGCCCGTGATCGGCGTGTTGCCAATGCCAGCAGCGTTATCAACCTGCGGGCGCTGGATGAGGTGAGAGATCCACAAACGCCCGCACCGGTTGCAATCGACGGACTTGGCCGCTCACCGCAAAAGTTCGTGATCGACGTCGTCGCGAAGAGCAATGGCGGGCACCGCCGTGCCTTTGCCTTAGGGCAGGATATCTACGCTATCACGGCGCCCATCGTCGTTGAGGCTGCCGAGCGCATCCTGCGAGGCGAAGCCCCGGGCAGCGGTGCATTTGCGTTGGGCGAGCTTTTCGAGCCGCGCGGGTTTCTGGACGCGCTTGCGGCTCACTACCCAGGCTTTAAGATCCATCTTCCATCCAATGAGGCTGAAAATGGCTGATCAGAAGACCAAGGCTGAACAGTTCAAGGCACTGCACGTTGCCGGAAAACCGCTTGTGCTCTTCAATGTCTGGGACGCAGGAAGCGCGCGTGCCGTGGCGGCCACGCAGACGCCCGCGCTTGCAACCAGCAGCTGGGCGGTGGCCGCCGCCCACGGCCTGGCAGACGGAGAAAAACTGCCTTTGAACTTGGTCATTGCCAACCTGCAGCGGATCGTAGCCGCAGTAGACTTGCCGGTCAGCATCGACATTGAAAGCGGTTACGATGATCCGGCAAAGACGGTCGAGCGAGCGATTGAGGCCGGCGCGATTGGTGCCAACATGGAAGACAGTCTCCCGCAGGACGGAACGCTGCGGGAAGTCTCCCAGCAGGTCGCTCGCATACGTAAGGCGCGCTGTGCCGCTGACGCGCTTGGCATCCCCTTCTTCCTTAATGCGCGCACGGACGTGTTCTTCCAAAAAGGTGCGAGCAATTCCGACGCTTCGCTCATGCAATCGGCGATCGAGCGCGCCAAGGCCTATGCCGACGCCGGAGCAGACGGCCTGTTCATCCCCGGTCTTACGGACGTTGAGCGCGTCGCGGAGCTGGTTGCAGCAAGCACTCTTCCCGTTAATGTCATGCTGGACGCGAACGTGCCCGACCCGGGCGAATTCGCGCAGGCGGGCGTGGCGCGGGTGAGCTACGGCCCTGCACCCTACCTGCTCATGATGAAGGCACTGGAGAATTCCGCGGGTCAGACCCTCAAGGCATGGCGGCCGAATTGAGAAAGTAAGGCAGCAAACGCCCGGATGCAGGATCGACAAGAGTAACCGTCAATCCTGCTTCGGGCGTACAATCGCCGGATCAGCGGTTGGCGGCAATGACTTTAATGCTCAACGAAGCACCGCCATCAGCGATCGCCAGCAGGCGGTCGACATTGGGATGTGCGCCCGGGCGGCCGCGCGCATCCGCCGTATGCTCGGCAAACACGGCCAGGCCGTGTTCGGCCGCTTTTGCATCAAGGGTACCAAAGATCTGGTGCAGGTATTGGTAGACGGCGAGCGAACCCTGCTTGCCCGGCTGATTTTCAATGCTGGCAACCACAGCGCCTGTCGCATCGACAAGGTCGATACGCTTTACACCATCGATAGACGGCAACTGCTGAAGGTTATCCTTGAACGTCGCGCCTGGTTGAATCATCGCCAGCATGTCTCGAACTCCTGAGTTAATTGCGCGGACATGTAGCATCATCTTCGGATGTCCGCTATCGGTCCCACGAAAAATGGCCACCCGACAGCTGCATTGGGCCCAATCACAGCGCACGACAATGCCAACTCTCCATATAGGGACCATGACGGCAGCGCACCCAAGGGAATTTATTTGAATTTGCGAGAGCCAGCATGCGGTTTGACGGACATTGAAGATGCTGCCCGACGGGCATCCCCAAGGTATCCAGCAGATTAATTTATCTATAATTTGCGGAGAATTGCGCCGCATTCGACGTTACATTAAAGGCGTATTCTGCTATTCATTTATTTGATGACATTACCGGATGCGGACCTGTATTATGACGACCTCTGCACTCTCTGTTGGCAAAATCCTTGAGAAGTTAGCAGAGGTCTCCAAGAGGCCGCGTCAGACCTTCGTTATTCTCAACTTGATCTCAGAGGTTGCCGGTCCTGACGGCCGCGCCGGACCCTGGATCGAGATCGATGGCAAGCCGATTGCGATCAGGGACTGGCTCGGCATCCAACTTCTGCCGCTCATGGCCAAGAGCCGCGCCCGTCAGGAACTACGGCAACGCCTGCGGACGACGATGAAGGATGAGCTGCCTGCTGATCCGGAAGCTGCGGAGAAACTGATCGAGCAGGTTGTGCGGGAGCGGGCTCTGCAAACCAACAAGACGATCATCTCGCGTGCCGTCACCGATCTTGAAGCTGCCGGCATGATCAAACGGCAATACGAAGGCTACCTGCGCCCCCACGTCAACCGGGGCGCGCAGCGCCATGCGGTCTATATCGTCAATGCCGAGACCAGAGCTGCCCTGCAGCGCGGCACGCACTTGCTCTGAGGCGTAATCACCAGTCCAGTCAAGTGGTCGTTGAAATCAGTAATTCGCCTGGTTAGCCAGCGCACGGCCCTGACACAGGATAGGAAGTCTTCAGTATATCGCTTTTATTTTCTGACCGGAGCAAACCCGAGAGGCCGCCTGTTATTGTTCTGGGCTTCACTTAAGCATACAATGCGCACTGCCTTTAATGGCAGGAGCACAGCCATGCGCGATGACCAGCCGTCAGGCGAAGAGCAGTTCCAAATGGAAGATCCCGTTTGGCGCGCTCTAAATGGCGTCCGCTTACCACAGGATGAGGCAAACCTCCCAAGACCACACCCAGTTAGCATTAAGACCTTTGCGATTTTTGCAATCGGTGGTGCCATTGCCTTTAATATCTTCCGCTACATAATAATGGCAGACTAATTTCGCCTTGCATCTCGGTGTGCCTTATCGAGTACGCTGGCTGGGTTCCCACCCACACGACTAGTGGCTTGCTCTGCCAGAGCTTCACCGTGCTTCAGGCGCGGAGCTACATATGCAGCCCCAGTATCTAAGCTTTCTGTACGCTCTTGATATGCTTTCGAAATTTCATCATTTGACATCGCGGGGTCAGGTCCAAGTCCGTTATTGTCAACTCGAAGCGACGTCTTCTCGAACCGACGCTCAAGAGACGACTGACTAAGCGAACGTGGTCCCTCGATCCCGGTCGAGGAAGGCAGATCACGTAAATTCGCATCCGCCTCGATCCGCTCTTCGAAGCTTTGCATGAACTTTTGAAGCATAAGGTCCCGCTCCGCCGCTACCAGCCCGCCCTGCGCGTTCCAGTCCGCGCCGCTGCGCGGATCGAAGTTCTCGTAGAGTTCAGGCGTCCGTTCCCGCTCGGCAATTGCAAACTCCAGCAGGGCTTGACTGATGCTGGTCGAAACCTCCGCTCCGCCTCGGCTGTACAGTCGCTGGCTCTCCTCAAACCGCTCAGCCTGCTCGTAATACTTGCGCGCTTCGCGCGCGAGGCTGGAGCCTTGCTCAAAGTTTGCCGTCATTGCACTGGCAAGCGTCCGCGTCTCCCCGTCTGAATTCTGAACCGCTGCGCTTTTGAACGCCTCACGTTGCTCGGCCCAGCGGTTGTCCTCTGCAAAGTTTCTTAAAAACTGCTTCACTTCTTCGGCATGGGTATCGGCTGCAACACGCTCTGATTCAGAGCGATTTCTTTGGTGACCGATCATTGAAGTCAAACCTAATGAGGCTCCAGTTCCTCCTCCATTAACTCCAATGCTACCGCCTGCATTAAACTGACCGGTCCAGTAGTATCTTGTGGCAGCCTCCTCCGCCGCCTGCACGGAGATCCCGAACCGCGCCGCCATGGTCTCGGCCGCTTGTTCGATCGTGGAGAACGCCCGGCTGATGCTGTCCTGATCCCTGACGCCGTAGCTGTTCTCTGTGGTCTCGCCGCGGCTGAACTGGGTGCGGAAGTCGCGGAACTGCTGCACGGCCTGACTGAAGCGCTCGGCTGCCGTCTGGCTCAGCTGCTCGCCGCGACTGTAAGCCTGGGTTGAAGCCTGGCCGTACTCCGCCCCGATGGCCTGCGTCAGCGACGGCACCACCGGCAGGTTGGAGCGCGCCACATCCATGACATCCGTGCCGGCGTGCCGGGTCAGGACCGAGCCATCTGCCTGCCGCCAGCCGAAGGATGCGCTGCCTCCGGAGAACTCGCCCGCAACTGCCCAGCGGTTGCCCTGGAAGCTGTTGTAGGCGTGGGTGTCAAAGTTGGTAGTCCCCAAACTGATGTTGCCCGTCGTTGCCTCGCGCGAGGCCTCGGAGGCTGCTTCCTGGCTCGGCGCAAGGAAGGCATGGGCGTGGCCGCCAATGGCCATCGCCCCTTTGGCCATGCCGGCAGCGATGAAGGGGATCGAGGCGACCAGGTAACCGGCCAGCACGCCCACGTCATCCATGACCCCTGCAATCCCGGCGCTCGAGGCCATGGTCAGCCCGCCGCTGCCGGCAACGCCGGCGCCGGTGGCGTCAGTGCCTGCCTTCAGCATCAGGATCATGTTGAGGACGACGTACAGCGGCCCCCAGGCGGCCAGATAAAAGAACCCCATCAGATAACCGCGCAGCATCAACGGGCCCAGGCGCGGCATCAGGAACAGCGGGAACAGCACGGGGAACATGGCATAAAAGACGACCGTCAGGACGATCTGGAGAATGGGCACCCATTTCATGGCCGCATGGCTGATCGCCCGGTAGGCATTCTGGGTCTGCAGGTCCGCCCGGGTCGCAGCGTAGACGTCGATGGCCGCCGCGCCAGAGCTGCCGGCCATGGTATGCATGGACTGCGTCATCGCATTCATCAGCACCGCCTGCTTCATGATATCCGCGGCAGACTTCGAGGTGCTGGTAAGATAACTATAGGCCCCCGGCAGCTCGGAGAAGAGCTTGGCCTTGGCAATGCTGGTCGTCGCCTTGGGATAAAGCGAGCGCCCGAAGATCTCGCCAAGGCGATCCAGAATGCCATTGCTGCCGTTGACCCACTGCCCGTCGAGGGCGGTGTAAGCCTCCTGGCAGGTGACAATGCTTGAGCTGACGCCTGAGCCGCTGCGCGTTAGCCAGCGCTGCGCCCGGCCGGCTGAGCCGGGGCCAATCGCGGCCCAGCGCGAACGCCACCCCAAGTGCTTCAATGGCAACAAGATGCGTGCCGATTCGCTGCTCAAGTGGTTCGAGGCGCTGCGCGC
>NZ_DATBUP010000186.1:0-23216 GCF_036515995.1 Pedomonas sp.
GGCCTGATGACGGCGATTGCGCTGCGCTCTCCGCTGCTGGGGTTCGTGGCCCTCATTCCCAGCATCATTCCGGTCATCATGGCGTTCGGTGCGTGGCTGGTCATTCAGGGCGACTACGGTCTTTATGCCGCGTTCGTGACCTCCTGTGCGCTGGGCCTCACCGTGGACTCGGTGACGCACTTCATGATGAACTTCTCCCGCGCCCGGCGGGAGACTGGCGGCGATGCCAAGCAGGCGGTGCTGGATGCCTTTCGCGGCGTCGGCATGGAGTTGTGGATCGCCTCCGCCGTGCTGGTGGTGGGCTTTCTCATCCTTGCATTCAGCGAGTTCGAGATCATCGCCAAGCTGGGTCTGATGACAGCGCTTATCTTCGTGTTCGCCATCGCCACCACCTTCGTTATGCTGCCGGCGTTGCTCAGCCTGCTCAGCCAGCGGCGCAGGGCCGGCGGCACGCTGGAGGAAACTGGCGGTCTGGAAGGCGCGGGCAGGGTGTAGCGACGGGAGGCTCGCAATGGTGGACGACCGGCCAAGGGTGCCCGTGACTCAATCCGCACGGGAGGCGAGCCTCAGCGGGCTTGAACGGGAGTTAAAAGGGGAGCAGGCCGTCTCCCTCGGCCGCTACGGCCGCGAGGTGGAACGTACGCTTGCGGCCCTGCGCGGCGCGGATGCGCCCGACCCTGAAACGCGGCAGCGGATGGTGCAGGACGCCGCCAATGCAGTGTGGCGCTACTTCATCCAGCGGGAGGCGCTGGGGCTGACCAACCATGATCTGGTGGTGAAACACTACGCCATCCCCGGCGAGGTGCTGGCCAAGGTGGGCAGTGAGGCGCCTTAGAGCCTTTTCCAATCTGGAGGCATCAGATCCAGGAAAGCGCGCGGCGGGTCGGTTGAAACGGCCGACTGTACCGGATCCCGTGGGCACCGGCGAAAAATCAGAGGTGCGGCCCGGAAAACGAAAGGGGGCGCGGGGGTTGCAGGCCCCCGTATGATCCCTTTGAGTGAACCGATCAGTTCTTCTTCACGAACTCGGCACGCAGGACGAGGCCCTTGATGCCTTCGAACTTGCAGTCGATTTCCTGATCGTCGCCGGTGAGGCGGATGGAGCGGATGACGGTTCCGCGCTTCAGAGTAGTGCCTGCGCCTTTGACCTTCAGATCTTTGACGAGGGTGACGGAATCGCCGTCTGCCAGCAGGTTGCCGACGGAATCCCGCACCTCGACGGCACCGGCCGCGGCTTGACGGGTCGCCAGCTCGCTTGCGGTGACCCAGTCGCCGGTGGCTTCGTCATATACGTATTCTTCGTTCTCGGCGCTCATCTGACCCTCACAGGACTAAATACTCGCCCCTCCTTAGGGGGCAGGGGCGGCCTAGTCCAGCTTGGCGGCGGCGCGGTCGAGAAGGGTGATGGCGGTGTGCAGGGCCGCGCGCTCTTCCTCGTTCATGCCGGCCAGGAGCTTTTCCTCGACGCTGAGGGCCAGCGGCACGATCTGATCGTAGATCTTCCATCCCTCGTCCGACAGGTTGAGGCGCTGACGGCGGGCGTCCTGCGGATCGCCGGTGGCAGTGAGACGCTCCATTTCCACCAGACGCTTCACCGCCCGGCTGATGGCCACCTTGTCCATGCGGGAGATGTCGACGATCTGCGAGGCGGTGAGGTTCGGGTTGCGCCCGAGAATGGCCATGATGCGCCACTCGGGCAGCTTCAGGTCGAATCGGTCCTCGTAGAGTTTGGCAACGGCGCTGCTGACCCGGTTGGATAGGACCGAGAGCCGGAACGGCAAAAACTCTTCCAGAATCAGCACACCGGTGTCGGACAAGGGAGTTCGGCTTGGCATTGGTTTCAAATGTAACTACATTGTCTATCAGACCAACTCTAGCGGGGCGCAGGAGCCTTGACCATGACCGCAACGGTACAAATGCAACAACTTAACAGTGAAAACGCGACGCCGCTGGGTATCGAGAACCCCATGGGCACGGACGGGTTCGAGTTCGTTGAATATGCCGCACCGGACCCAAAGCTGCTGCGCGAGCTGTTCGAGCACATGGGCTTCCCGGTGGTGGCGCGTCACCGCTCGAAGGACGTGACCCTGCACAAGCAGGGGGACATCAATTTCATCATCAACGCCGAGCCGGACAGCTTCGCGCAGGCCTTCGCCCGCGAGCACGGGCCGTGCGCCTGCGCCATGGCGTTCCGGGTGAAGGATGCGGCCTACGCACTGAGGCGCGCGGTAGAGCTGGGTGCAACGGCCTGCCCGACGAATGCCGGGCCGATGGAGCTGAACATTCCCGCCATCGAGGGCATTGGCGGAAGCCGCATCTATCTGGTGGACCGCTACGGCGACAAGACCATCTACGACGTGGACTTCGTGTTCGAGGACGGATGGCAGGAGAAGATGCAGGCGGCCAACGCCAGCCTGACCTACATCGACCACCTGACCCACAATGTGCGCCGCGGCAACATGGACACGTGGGCGGGCTACTACGAGAAGCTCTTCAACTTCCGCGAGATCCGCTACTTCGACATCGAGGGCAAGGTGACCGGTCTCGTCAGTCGCGCCATGACCAGCCCGTGCGGCAAGATCCGCATCCCGATCAACGAAAGCCAGGACGACAAGAGCCAGATCGAGGAATTTATCAACGACTACAAGGGCGAGGGCATCCAGCACATCGCCCTGGGATCGGCGGACATTTACCGGACGGTGGATACGCTCTCTGCCAACGGCGTGCCGTTCCAGGACACGCTGGACACCTATTACGACCAGCTGGATGGCCGTGTGCCCGGCCACGGCGAGCCGCTGGACGAGTTGCGCAAGCGGCGCATTCTCGTGGACGGCGCACCGACGCAGGGGCAGGGGCTGCTGCTGCAAATCTTCACCCGCAACGTGATCGGGCCGATCTTCTTCGAGATCATCCAGCGCAAGGGCAACGAGGGCTTCGGCGAGGGCAATTTCCGCGCCCTGTTCGAGTCCATCGAGCTGGACCAGATCCGTCGCGGCGTGATTAAGCTGGACGAGCCCGCCTGAGCGTAAAGCGACGAACTACCTCATTGGTCGGTTGGAACGGGTCGTAAAGGAGGCATGCTGCAAAGCTGCTCCGGTGCGGCCCGTTCACGCTTATGTTAAGCTGGCCTCCTCAACCTGACCGCCGGTCGGCAGGACGCCGCCCGGCCACAGCGGAGGAGGCCGCCATGGGAAGCAATGCATTCCTGACGGTAACGGTGGCGTTGAGTGTCATGGGAGTGCTGGCGGCGGGCTCGGCCGCGGCCGGCGTGACGGTGCTGGGCACGGGCAACGCCCGCGCCTGCTACGAGGCGGCGGAGAGCCGCGATTACAACGAGAAGGCGCTGGCCCATTGCTCCGAAGCGTTGGGCGAGACGGAGCTGTCGCATTACGATCGGGCAGCGACGCTGGTGAACCGCGGCATCGTGAAAATGGGTTTGAAAGACCTGAACGGTGCGGTGGCTGATTACGAGAAAGCCCTGACCATGCGGCAGGACATGGGCGAGGCGTACGTGAACCTGGGCATTGCCTACATGTTCCAGCAGAAGGACCGGGAAGCCGAAGTGGCGCTGACGCGTGGTCTCGAGCTGCGGCCAAGCAAGGCGCACGTGGGCTATTACACGCGCGGTGTCGTGAACGAACTGATGGGTGACGTGCGTTCGGCCTATCACGATTATCGCATGGCCGCTGAACTGGCTCCGGCATGGGACGAGCCGAAGGCGCAACTGCAGCGGTTCCGCGTTATCTCGTCAGAACGGAAAATGTCGTAAGTTTTCCGTCCTAACGCACAGACCCTTGCAGCAGCCAGAATGGTGATCAGGCCCGGCCCCCGCCCGGGCCTGATCCTTTTGTATCAGCTGGTGAATGTATCTGTTGGCGAACCCTTGATGAGGGCAGGGTTCGGCCCGAAATCTGCCAGTTCTGGGAGGGATCAACGTTAACGCGGCGTCAACCGCTCGGCGATACTGTGTCCATGCCTGCTAAGTAAGTGGCTTAACTTGTTGCATGGATGGCTTATGCGTTTGCTCGAACGGTTCACGGTCGCCGGGAAGCTTGTATTTATTGCCGGGTTGGCGATCGGCGCTTTGTTGATTCTGGCTTCCTGGTTCGTCGTCAACACGACCGGAGGCATGGTTCGCAGCCTGTCGGATCGCTATGGCGAGGCAACGGCAACGCAGGCCTCTGTTATGGTTGCGTCAGATTTCGGCCGGGTCGAGGCGGCTGCACGGGCAATGGCGGCCGCCATCGGCGCGGCACATGAAAAGAGCGGGCCGGATCGCAAGGTTGTGCTTGAGATCCTGCGGCGCAATTCCGACGCGACGGACATGGTTTTCGGCGCATGGTTCATCTCTGCCCCGACCGGTTACGACGGACGTGACGCGCAGCTCACGGGTCGTACCGATCTAGGTACGAACAGCCAGGGCCAGTTTCTGCCTTACTGGGTTTTGGACAACGGGAAGCTCATCCAGCAGCCGGTTGAGGACGCCAGCGTTTTCGAGGCCGAGTATTTCGCGCAGCCGTTCTCGACGGGACGTCCGTGGATCACCGCTCCCTATTCCTGGGAAGTGGGCGGCAAGTCGGTACTGATGACCTCGGTCACATTCCCGGTGCGCGCAGGCGACAAGGTCATCGGCGTTGCTGGGCTTGACGTGGAACTCAGCCAGTTATCGAACCGGCTGGGAGAAATCCGTCCGTTCGGCGACGGTCGGGTGATGCTCCTGACCAACGACAAGAACTGGGTGTCGCACCCCGATGCTTCCCTGCGCACCAAGCCCTATGACGGCCCCGGCGGCGAATTTGTGGATCAGGTAATTTCCGACGGCGCGCCAGCGCGCATTACGGGCGTTGCCGATGAGACGGGCGCGGTAGAGCGCCTCGTGGCCCCGGTTGTCCTGCCGGGGCTGGACAGGACCTGGGCCCTGGTGATGGACGTGCCGTCTGCAACGGTGCTGAAGCCGGTCAATGACCTGATGAAGGCGGTGTTGGGTGGCGGCGTGCTGATCATTGCCGTTGTGCTTGGCGCGCTGTTTCTGACTGCGGTCGCGATCATCCGGCGTCCGCTTGCGGGAATGACTGCAGCAATGGCGCGGCTAGCCAATGGCGACCTGAGCGTGGATGTGCCGGCGCGCGATCGCAGGGACGAGATCGGCGGACTGGCTGCGGCCATGACCCGCTTCAAGGACAACGCGCTGGAAATGCAGCGGCTGGAAGCTGAAGCGGCCGAGGCCAGCGCCCGCGCAGAGGCGGAGAAGGCGCGCGCTGCCCGGGAAGCCGAGGAGGCCAAGGCCCGTCAGGAGGCCGAGGCGGCCGAAGCCAAGGCCCGTGCCGAGGCCGAGCGCAAGGCGGCATTGCTGAAGATGGCCGATGAATTCGAAGCTTCGGTCAAGACGGTTGTGGATATGGTGGCGTCGGCCGCGGTGGAAATGGAATCGACGGCCGGCATGATGGCCTCGGCCGCCGAGGAAACCAGCCGGCAGGCAACGCTGGTTGCCGCGGCGTCCGATCAGGCTGCCAGCAACGTCAACATGGTGGCCGGTGCAACGGAAGAACTCTCGGCGTCGGTTCGGGAGATCGGGCAGCAGGCGGCGTCCTCGGCAGCCATTGCAACGCAGGCGACAAAGCAGACGCGCGAGACGGTTGCCGTTGTCGCCGAGCTTGAGAAGGCAGCGCAGGAGATCGGCCAGGTCATCCACATGATCCGCGACGTCGCCGAACAGAGCAAGCTTCTGGCGCTGAATGCTACGATCGAGGCGGAGCGCGCCGGACAGGCTGGCCGGGGCTTTGCGGTCGTTGCCAGCGAGGTCAAGAACCTTGCCAACCAGACGGCGGTTGCGACGGGTGAAATCGCCCAGAAGATCGGGCAGATCCAGCGCAGCACCGGCGCCGTTGTTGGCGCGATCGAAGGTGTTGGCGAGGCAATTCATCGCGTCGATAGCGTGGCGGCAGCAATTGCCAGCGCGGTCGAGCAGCAGCGGGCCGCCACCGCCGAAATTGCCGGAAATGTGCACGAGGTGGCGCAGGGCACGAACGAGGTGTCGAGCAACATCGGCGGCGTGACCAAGGCCGCGGCCGATACGGGCAATGCAGCGACGATCGTTCAAAGCTCGGCCAGCAGCCTTGCGCGCAACGCTGACGAACTGAAAGCCCAGGTCGCTGAGTTTCTTGCAACCGTGCGCGCCGCCTGACAGCGGCCGCACCGACTTCAACTTTTCAATTACGGACTAGAACATCATGCGTTGCGTTGCTTTATCTACGCTCGGCCTTGTATCGGCGATGCTGTGCGGGACGACTCTCTCTGCCGGGAAGGTGAAGGCGAAGGAGCTTTCGCCCACCGTCTCGGTTACTGCCGACGCCGGGGTGGTCTCTGATTACCGGTTCCGGGGCCTGTCGCTCTCGGACAAGGACCCGGCGGTGCAGGGCGGCCTGACGGTCTCCACGCTTTCCGGCTTCTATGCAGGTGTCTGGGGTTCGACGATCAAGGAAACCGCAGGCGGTGCGGATGTAGAGGTCGATCTTTTCGTCGGCTATGGCGGCGATATTGGAAACGGCTTCAGCACGAACGTCAGCTTTGCTTATTACCTGTACCCGGGTGACGGCAACATCGACTACCTGGAGGGCAATGCCAGCCTGTCCTACGCGCTTGGCCCGCTGACGCCGACGCTTGGCGTGGCCTATGCACCCAAGCAGGACAGCCTGCGCAACGCCTTCGGCGCGAAGGCTGACAATTTCTATGTCTATGGCGGCGCTGACTTTGCAGTGCCGGGCACGCCCGCCACACTCGTGGCCCGCATCGGCTATGAGACCGGTGTTCTTGATGCCAGCGACAACGGCAAGTGGGACTGGCAGCTTGGCGGCACGGTCAGGGCATATGGCCTGACGTTCGGCCTGAGCTACGTTGACAGCAATGTGCGGGTGCCGGGCGCATCCGGCGGCAATCTCGGCGGCGCAGGCGTAGTGGCCTCGGTCACTGCGAGCTTCTGATCCCTGAGGCGCGAGCGGCTGTTGCTTGCCTGTTTCCAGAAACGGCACGGGCCCGGCTTTTCAGCCGGGCCCGGTCGGGGGCAGGGATCAGGGAGAGGAGAAGCCGCGATTACTCGGCGGCGAGCCGCTGACCCTCGACCACGGGCGGGAGGACATCCGCCTGCGGGCCGGTTGCGATCTCGATCTTGCGGGGGCGCTTGTGCTCAGGCACCTCGCGAACGAGATCGATGTTGAGAAGGCCGTCAGCATAGGACGCGCCGGTTACCTTCACCGTGTCGGCCAGCTGGAAGCGGCGCTCGAACGCGCGCTTTGCAATGCCGCGGTGCAGGAAGCTGCGCTCCCGCTCAGCCTGATCGTCGCGGCCCTTGCCGCTGACGATCAGAGTGTTGTCGTGAACCGTGATGTCCAGTTCATCGGTACCAAAGCCGGCGACAGCCAAAGAAACGCGGTAGCCGTCTTCGCTCAGCTTCTCAATATTGTACGGTGGATAGGCAATATCCGAATTGTCGAGCCGAGAAGCAAAATCAACAAGTCGGTTCAGATTTTCAAAACCGATGGAAGAACGCAACAGGGGAGAGAAATCGAAAGCTCGCATGACCTATTCTCCTTCTTGAGCAATTGGCCTTTTTTGTCCGCCAACAGGCCGGACAACTTGTTGTTCAGGACCCGAAACCTTCAGCGTCCTGCAAAAAACAACTTGGGTATTCGCATCTGGGGTTTCAAGAGGGAATCGTTGCGTTTCGATTGGTGGCGGAATGACGCATGGCAAATGCGCCCTGCTGCGCGGGGAAGTGCTGCGCAGGTTGTCTAAATCATGAATTAACACAAAGGCTTATGGTCGAATATCGACTGGTCTCGCCCTGGGTGTGTGAACTGGGAACCGTATAAAACGAGAAGTCGACGGGATAGGCCCGCCAACCTTTTCTCGAAAGAAGTGAGAGAAGGACGCTCGCAATTCGGGTCGAGTGGAGAGTGATCAGAATATTCCTCGGAACCACGTTCTAACTCGAACGCCCGAGGGCGGAGTAGCAGCTCCGTCCTCGGGTTTCGAGAATATCGTCTGAAGGCTATAAAGCCGAAACCACCCTCAGGTCGCAGAGACAGCGTCGCATGTATCGCAGCGCAGCTTCCGGCTCACTTTCTGAGCTTTCCAGGCGCTTCGGCCCCTGTTCCGGAGGGCCTTAAAATGCTTTAGTGGCGGGATGACAGAGACATCTTCCCCCACCGTGCTGACACCTGCGCTCATCGACCCGCTTTATGCTGAGGCGCTTGCGCTTGCGGACGAGGCGCGCGGATATTTTGCCCAGACCGGGCAGGATGACCGACTCGATCTGGAGCCGATGGAACGTGTGCTGTTCAGCTGTGAATCGCTGAAGGTGACGACGCGGCTGATGCATGTGATTTCATGGCTGATGGTGGGCAAGGCCGTGGCCGCGGGCGAGATGACGCCGGCGGAGGCTAGCGTGCCGGAGCGCCGGCTCGGCTTCGTGGAAGGCTCGGATGAGACGAAGGAGCCGCGTCTGACCCGGTTGCCTGCTCCGGCCCTTGCCCTTATCCGCCGCAGCCGTGAGCTTTACGAGCGGGTGTCCCGCATCGAGGCGAGCCTGATGGAGCACGGGCAGGGCGGCGCGCGGGCGCTGCAGGACCGGCTTGGCGAGGCGTTCTGATCCTATGTGGCCGGCAGGGCATGCCCCGCCGGCAGGATCTCGGGTTCCGGCTTCAGCCGGAGCTCTTGGCCGAGGCGAAGACGAACTTGGACGAGGCCAGATAGCTGACGGCAAGGCCCGCGAACGACCCGGCGACGAGTGCGGTGACCACATGCCAGAAGCCTTCGCCGTACCAGGTGATGACCGAGGCGTAGGCCATGTAGTTGCACAGCGCGCCGACGCTGGTGGCGACCATGTAGGCGATCCAGCCGCGGAAGAACTTGCCCTCCTCCCGCGAGACACCGAAGGTCCAGTAGCGATTCAGCATGTAGGTGGCGAGACTGGCGAGGAGAAACGCCGGAATACGTGACACACGAGGATCAATGCCGCCCTGACCGGTGAGGACCAGTGTGACGATGGCGTCGATCTGGAAACCGACGTGGCCCACGAGCAGATAACGTGGGAGGCGAGGGAGCGCCGCCATGCCGGCGGCAAGGCGCTTGAACATCGTTAAACAGGTCTCACTGAAACTGCGGAGCTGCAAAGCCCCCATGCGGACGTGCACCGTGCGGGTGTTCAGGGCGCGCTGACCCGCGTGCGGAACGTAATGCCCCTGTCATGCCCCGTCCTTTCCTTTCGCCTGTGCACTGGCCGCTTGTGGGTGGCGCACCTTAAAAGTCCGGGATGGTGATTTCCACCCCAAGGGCCGCCCAAGGGTGCGCTTTTTCCGCTAACAGTGCAGCAATGCCGCAGGGGGGCGTAACGACAGGCGCGAGCAGTTATGTTGGAAGCTGATACCTGATGTTCAATGGGAGATGTGTGATGGCGCACCCTGAGGCCGAGCCGGAACAAGGACTTGCCGGATTGTCGCGCGTGCTGGTGGGAGTGGGGGCGGTTGAGGGTGCTGCGGGCGTGGCGCTGGCAGCGGTGAGCGCTCATGCGATTCCCTCGGAGGCGCTTGGAAGTGCTGCGACCCTGTTGATGGCTCATGCGGGCATTGTGGTGGCGCTGGCGCTGATCGCGGCGCGCAGCGGGCGGCGCATGGGCCGATTTCTGCGCCTTCCTGCGGCGCTGATCGCGCTGGGCGTAGGGTTGTTCGCTACAGCCATAGGCCTGCGTGTGCTGGGCGGGGTTGTGCCGCCAACGG
Source organism: Pedomonas sp. (assembly GCF_036515995.1). Classification (NCBI taxonomy): domain Bacteria; kingdom Pseudomonadati; phylum Pseudomonadota; class Alphaproteobacteria; order Sphingomonadales; family Pedomonadaceae; genus Pedomonas; species Pedomonas sp. The sequence continues at coordinate 9,774 of NZ_DATBUP010000186.1, forward strand.
GCATGGCACCGCTGGGCGGATCGATCACCATTGCAGGCTGGTTGACGCTGCTGATTCCGGCGCTGTTGCCGGGCCGAAAGTAATGCGGACAAAAGAAAAGGGGCGGAAGGTTGCCCTTCCACCCCTGATTCTATCTGGTCTGTCTTCGCCGCTTACTGCTGCGGGGCAGGATCGCCAGCCGGACCCTGCGGCTGCGGCGGGAACATCGCCCCGTCCGATGCGCGCTGGAATGCCAGCAGTTCGACCTCGAATACCAGCACGGCGTTGGGCGGAATGGCGCCCGGTACACCCTGCGGGCCGTAGCCCAGCTCGGCCGGAATGACGAGGCGGTACTGGCCGCCCGGCTTCATGTGCTGAAGACCCTCGCTCCAGCCGGGAATCACGCCCTGAAGCGGGAAAACCGCCGGCTCGCCACGCTCGTAGCTCGAGTCGAACGGCGTGCCGTCCGCCAGGGTGCCACGATAGTGGACCATCACTACATCCTGCGGGCCGGGCTGCTCGGTGCCCTGACCTTCGCGGACGGTTTCGATCTGTAGGCCGGAGGGCAGGATGACCACGCCTTCCTTCTTGGCATTGGTTGCGAGATACTCGCGCCCGGCTGCCTGTGCCGTCAGGCTTCCAGGCAGGCTCACCTGCGACACCGCGATGGCGCCGACCACGAGGATGCCCAGAACGATGGCAAAACGCGCCATTTTCCCCACTCCCTGAGGCTGCGAGAGCCTGAAAAGTCAATAAGCGGTGAGTAACGAAACGCACTGAATAAACGAAAGCCGCCCCGGAGGGCGGCTCAGCCGTTCAGCGAGCGTCGCTTACCGGGATGCCCCGTCACGCTCCTGACGCTTGCGCTCCAGCTTGCGGGCGCGGCGGACAGCGGCGGCACGTTCGCGGGCGCGCTTCTCCGAGGGCTTCTCGTAGTGGCGCCGAAGCTTCATTTCACGGTACACACCTTCGCGCTGCAGCTTCTTCTTAAGAGCGCGCAGGGCCTGATCGACGTTATTGTCGCGAACGATAATCTGCATAGAGGGCCGTCTCTCTCCAATCCGATCCTGTTCACCGGAGACATATGCCTTCGGCGCGAGGGGCCTCCCTATCAGAAGCCACAAGCGCTGTGAAGAGCGGAATCGATACAATAATGCTTTCCGTGCCCCATGAGTTGCGGGATATAGTGCCACCATGACCGAATTTACCGACGAACTGGCTATTGGCGACCTGACCCTGGACGAACTTCGCCCGGTGCTGGTGGACGCGCTGCTCAACCACGTTCCCTTTGACGGCTGGACGCAGGCGGCCCTGAGCCGCGCCGCCGAAGACCTCGGGATTCCGGCTGACCGCGCCAGCCTCGTGTTTCCGGGCGGCGGCATCGACATGGTGGACGCTTTCATTGCCCGCCTGGATGAGCAGATGACTGCACAACTGGACGCGCTGGGCCTGCCGTCGATGAAGATTCGCGATCGCATCCGGACCGCCGTGCGGGTGCGGCTGGAGCTGTCCGCCCCACATCGGGAGTCCATCCGCCGGGCGGTCTCGATTCTCGGCATGCCTCAAAATGCCGCGCGTCTGGCCCAGATCCTGTGGCGAACGGCGGACGCCATGTGGCGGGCTGCCGGAGATACGGCGACCGACTACAACTATTATACAAAGCGCCTCACGCTGGGCGGAATCTACTCGTCCACTCTCCTGGTCTGGCTGGATGATCAGAGCGAGGGGCTGGCAGACACCTGGGGTTTCCTCGACCGGCGCATCGACGGTGTGATGCGGTTCGAGAAGAGCAAGGCGCAGCTGCAGAAGCTGTGCGCCAACCGACCGAGTCTCAGCCGATTTCTGGGGCGTTTGCGCTACCCGGCCGCGTGAACTTCACCGACGGGTTGACGCAGTGCGACCCACCGGGACTCGACGCTTGAGCAGCAGTCTGATAGTGCTTCTCAAATGCGTATTTCGGCTGGGAAACTAATTTAATGTCCGAACCGGTAACACTAGGCGCGATGTCGCCGGGCCAGCGCGCCCGTATTGTCGAGATTGCGGCGGAAGCTGGTGGCTCAGACCTGCACCTGCGTCTTTACGAAATGGGCTTTGACGAGGGTGTGGAAGTTGAAATTCTGCACCGTGGACCCATTGGCGGCGATCCGATCGCCGTGCAGGTGGGAGGCATGGTGGTGGCGATGCGCCGCCGCGACGCCGCGCTGGTAACGGTGTCCCCGGTTGTCGCCCCGCTGGCTGGCGGTGCGCGGGAGGCTGCGGAATGAGCGCGGCCAGCCTGACTGCAACCGTTGCCGTTGTCGGCAATCCCAACGCCGGTAAAACATCGCTGTTCAATGCCCTGACGGGTGCGCGCCAGAAGGTGGGCAATTATCCGGGCGTGACGGTGGAGCGCAAGGCTGCCCGCCTGACGCTGACCGATGGCCGCACTGTCGACCTGGTGGACCTGCCGGGGGCGTACAGCCTCAACCCGCGCAGCCCCGACGAGGAAGTAACCCGCCGCGTGTTGCTGGGCGCGCAGGCAGGGGAGGGGCGTCCCGCCGCCATGGTCTGCGTGGTGGATGCCACCAACCTTCGCAACCACCTGCGTTTCGTTCTTGAGTTGAAGCAGCTGGGCCTGCCCATGGTGGTGGCGCTCAACATGATCGATCTGGCCGAACGCGATGGCATCAGGATCGACGCGTCGCGGCTTCAGGAGTTGCTGGGCGTGCCGGTGGTGACGACCGTGGCGGTGCGCCGCCGCGGCCTCGATGCGCTGCTGGCCGAACTGCCGGGCCTGATCGACACGGCGGCCGCAACCGCTGAGCCTGCGGTCAAGGCCGATGTGCGGGCGTTGAACGCGCAGGCGCGGGCCATTGCCGGGCAGGTGCTGGTCTCCGAGGGGCAGGGCCGCAAGGTGACCCGCGCCGTGGATGCCGCGGTGCTGCACCCGGTGGCCGGCCCGGTGATCCTGGCGGCGATTCTCTTCTTCATGTTCCAGGCGGTGTTCGCCTGGGCGGAAGCGCCGATGACGTGGATCGAGGACGGTTTCGCAGCGCTGGCCGAATGGATGGCGAGCGTGCTGCCGGACGGGTTGCTGCTGTCGCTCATCAATGATGGCATCATCAACGGTGTCGGCAGCGTGATCGTGTTCCTGCCGCAGATCCTTATTCTCTTCTTCTTCATCATTCTGCTGGAGCAGTCCGGCTACATGACGCGCGCCGCGTTCATGATGGACCGGCTGATGGCCAAGGTGGGGCTCAACGGCCGTGCGTTCATTCCGCTGCTGTCGTCTTTTGCCTGCGCCATTCCGGGCATCATGGCGACCCGCACCATCGACAACCCGCGCGACCGGTTGACCACCATGATGATTGCGCCGCTGATGACCTGCTCGGCGCGCCTGCCGGTTTATACTGTCATCATCGCAGCCTTCATCCCCGATCGGGCCGTGGGCGGCGTGTTCGGCCTGCAGGGTCTGGTGATGTTCGGCCTTTATGTCACCGGCGTGCTCAGCGCGCTGCTGGTGGCCTGGGTGCTGCGCCGCTCCGTGACCAAGGGCGCTTCGCAGACGTTCCTGATCGAAATGCCCAAGTACCAGCTTCCCGTGGTGCGTGACGTGGTGCTGGGCCTGTGGCAGCGGGCGCTGGCCTTCCTCAAGCGGGCTGGCACCATCATCTTTGCAACCACTGTGGTCCTGTGGGTGCTGGCCAGCTTCCCGGCTCCGCCAGAAAACGCGGACAAGCCGGCCATCGAATATTCGCTTGTCGGCCGGATCGGTGGTGCTCTGGAGACGGTGCTGAAGCCGATTGGCTTCAACCGCGACATCGCCATTGCGCTGGTGCCGGGCATGGCCGCTCGAGAAGTCGCGGTGAGCGCGCTCGGCATGATGTACTCGCTGGAAGGCGACGAGGATCAGGTGGCAATGTCTCTGGTGGACCGGCTGCGCTCGGCATGGCCGCTGCCGACGGCGCTGGCATTCCTGGCCTGGTTCGTGTTCGCGCCGCAGTGCTTCGCCACGCTGGCCGTGGTGCGTCGCGAGACCAACAGCTGGAAGTGGATGGGCTTCATGATGGCCTATCTGTTCGGCCTGGCCTACATCGCGGCGGGCGCAACCTACTGGATCTCCCGCGCCATTCTGGGCGTGTAGCAGGGCGGTATAAGCTGCTGACACTGAAAGCCGCGTCGGGGGAGGCCTCCGGCGCGGTTTTCCTTTGGGACGCTGTTTTTCTTGGGGTGAACGTGTCGCCAAGGTTGGCATTTGAGCGTGCAGGTTGGTATGGTCTCGCCACGAATTCAGAATAGATTCTTGCATTCACATCAGAGACGGAACGAAGCATGGCGGGAAGCGTCAACAAGGTCATTCTCATCGGCAATCTGGGGCGCGACCCGGAAGTACGCTCGCTCAATGACGGCTCGAAGGTGGTCAACCTGCGCATCGCCACGTCGGAGACCTGGCGTGACCGCGCCAGCGGCGAGCGCAAGGAGCGCACCGAGTGGCACAGCGTGGTGATCTTTAACGAGAACCTGGCAAAGGTGGCCGAAAACTATCTGCGCAAGGGTTCGAAGATCTATATCGAGGGCCAGCTTCAGACCCGCAAGTGGACCGACCAGCAGGGTCAGGACCGCTACACCACGGAAATCGTGCTCCAGCGCTATCGCGGCGAGCTGACCATTCTGGACAGCCGCGGTGAAGGCGGCGGTGGCGGCGGCTTCGGCGGCGGCAACGACTATGGCGACGAAGGCGGCTTCGGCGGTGGCGGCGGCGGTGGTGGTTTCCGCAGTGGCCCGTCAGGTGGTGGTCGCGGCGGCTCGGGCGGCGGCTTCGGCGGTGGTCGCCCCTCGCAGCAGGACGATCTGGACGACGACATTCCGTTCTGAGAACGGCAGCGTTCCAGCATCGGAAATTTGACATGGGAAAGGTCGCAGAAATGCGGCCTTTTTCTTTGTGCTTTCAGGCCGGAAGATCAATGCTGCGTTGGTGCCGCTTCGTGGCGCGCGAGGGCCTCCGCAGCCCATGCGGCCTGCACGCAGTTTCGCCCCGAAGCCTTGGCAGCATAAAGTGCCTGGTCGGCCCGGGACATGATGGCATCGAGTGTTTCCTCGGATGACTGCCGGTCTGACAGGCCGATGCTGATGGTGACTGAAATTTCTGTGCCCTCGTGGTCCATCGTCAGGTGCATCACGGCCCGACGCATGCGTTCGGCAACCAGAAGCGCCTCGTTCGGCTCGGTATTGACCAGCAGCGCTGCGAACTCCTCGCCACCCCAGCGGCACATGAAATCGGACTTGCGCAGCATCTGATTGAGCGCCTGTGCAACCTGATGGAGCACCGTATCGCCTGCGGCATGCCCGTACGTGTCGTTTACCCGCTTGAAGTAGTCGATGTCGATCAGTGCAACGCAGAGGCTCTCGTCATATCGGCTGGCGCGGCTGAGGGACTGTCCGGCCTGTTCGGTGAAGTATCGCCTGTTCCAGAGTCTGGTCAGGCCATCGGTAGTCGCCAGCTCGAACAGCCGGTGCTCGATCTCCTTGCGCTCGGTAATATCCGTTGCGATTGCCAGAAACCCAAGATGGGTGTCCTGCTCATCGTGCAGCCGGGTCAGGGACAGCTCGACTGGGATGCGGTTTCCGCCTTTTCCGAGATAAGTCCATTCAGTAATCGATGGCTTGCCCTTCAGAACCTCTCCGTGAAGCAGTTCAAAGACGCTGACATTGCAGCCTAATTCCTGGCTCTTTGCTGCCCGCCGTTCTTCGACCTCGGCGGGATCGTGCAGGATGAGGGCCGTTTCCTTGCCGATCAGCTCCTCAGCCTTGTAACCCAGAAGCCGCTCGGCTGTTGCATTGAAGCTGCGAAAGACGAGGTTTTCATCAACTGACAGAATGATCTGATGAGCGCTGTCGAGAATGGCATTCTGCAGCGCGAGGGACTCGTTCAGGCGACGTTGGAAAACCCGATTCTCGGTCACATCGCGTAGGAACCAGATCCGGCCGTGACCCAGATTGCCTTCTCCGATCAGGCCGCGGCTGAACAGCTGGTAGACCTTGCCGTTCTTGAGTTCGAATTCTTCGCCGAGAATATCGTCCTGCAGATTGCTGTAGGAGCCCTCAACCCGCTCATAGAAGGCTTTCGGTTCGACAAGCTGAGCCAGTATAAACGGGTAGAGCAGGTGCCGCCCGGCGCGCAGCACTTTTTCCTCCAGGTGCCACATGTGCAGGAAGCGAGCGTTCCAGCTGAGGATGGTCCCATCGACACTCACGATCAGAATGCCGTCCGGACTAAGTTCCTGCTGGGCCTGGAGCAGAAGGTTCTGGAACCGAATCGTCTGCTGGGTGCGCAACTCTTCCGTCTCATCAATCATCGTGCCGAGGATGCGGGCAACGCTGCCGGTTTCATCCCTGACGGGGCTGAGCGTAATCCGGAGCCAGCGCTCACCGATCGGCAGGGTCAGCTGTGTCTGGAACGACACGGGCTCGCCTGTCCGGCTGCATTGGCGACAATGTTGCTTGAAAATTTCAGCCTGTTCCAACGTCACGATATCGCTGGGAAGCTGATTTCGGACCCGCTCCGGTGGCAAGCCCGTGGCCGCCTGCAGCGCCTTGTTGCTGTAGAGCACAACGAAGCGATCAGAATCTGCCACGCTGACGACGAAGGACGGGGTTCCAATGCCGTCCAGCACCTGCTCGAGAAGGGCTCCACTGAGCTGTGTAAGCATGTCGTTCCTCACAGGTGGATGGGCGCCGGCTGCGGAATACAACGCGCGAAGAGCCCTCGGCGCCTCTGGTCCGGAAATGCGCCGCGATATTGGGTAGGGTGGAGTTCGACAGGCCTTATCCGACAGTCGGATTAATGCACAGCTTGGCGCATATGTCTTGAGAGTAGATCATTTGCGCCCTAACTGCCCAGTGCCGGTGGCAACCGGTACACAGCCAGGCAATGGCGAACCTGTCCGGGGAGGCAGGCATCCGGCTTCACGAGAGCCGGCCCGTAATGCGTATGCATCAAGCGGGGACTGAACTTCATTGAGGATATTCCGCGTCGGCTGTGTGTAACGGCGGCCGCGCGCCAACGACTGACAGGATTGGAACCGTGCCCATTCGCTTCGGCGCCGATGGGCGCGGGGCGCAGCCGGAGTTGCGGCGGCGTTCTCGCGTACAGCGCCTAGTTGCTTGTGTTGCTTCGTTAGCTTCTGTTGTGTGTGTGGCCGCAACTGCGGCATTCGCCACGCCGGAGCCGTCTCCCACCACAAAGACGGCCAGCCGTCCGCCCGTGGATGCGGTTACGCGGCCCGAAGGGCTGGATCTGGACTATGAGGCCGAATTCCAGCGTAACTGGGGTATCAAGGCCAGCGGGGCGGGCGCCGCTTATGCGGCGGGCGCAACAGGGCGTGGCGTGAAGATCGCCATCATAGATACCGGCATGGAAAGCGCTTCGGAAGACGTGCTGAGCAATGTCTCACCCCAATCCATCGACCTGATTTCCGACCGGACGCGCCGGAACGAGCGCCCGCATGGTGCGAACATTGCGGCGGCGCTTGCTGCGGCGCGGGACGGCTCGGGCCTGGTGGGCATCGCACCTGAGGTAACGGTCCTCTCGGTGCGTGCGGATCTGGATGTGCCGTGCCTGAAGGGCGAGTGCATCCTCAGCGGCATGCACATCGCACAGGGCATTGACTATGCGATCGAGCAAGGGTCGAAGGTCATCATTCTCTCGCTGGCCGGAACAAAGCGCCTGCCCTCGCTGGAACCGGCGCTGTTGCGTGCGGTTCAGGCGGGGGTGGTCATCGTGGCAGCGTCCGGCAATCAGGGGCGGCACGAATCCGGATGGCCCGCACGCTACGCAGCCGAGCCCGAATATGGGGGAATGGTGCTGGCAGTGGGCGCCTCAAACCGCACCGGGCAGATCACCCGCTATTCCAACCGGGCAGGGCGGGCCCGCCACGGATATATCGTGGCCCCTGGCGATAACATCATCGTCAGCTGCGACAGCGTTCGGTGCAGCAAGGCCTCGGGTACATCATACGCCACCGCGTACGTGGCCGGCGCGATTGCGCTGATGCTGGACGCCTTCCCCCATCTGGACGGGCGACAGGCAGCCCAGATGCTGCTGAAAACCGCCCGGGATGCCGGGCCGCGCGGCACTGACTCCGTGTTCGGCCGCGGCCACATCAACATCGCCCGCGCCTTCCTGGAAGCGCAAGCCCAGACCGAGCGTCAGCTGATGGCGAGCGCAGCAGCAGATTGAAGGTGCCTCCTTCTTTGAAGGCCGAAACCTGGTAATTCGTAGAACACAGCATTGTTATCCGCGCAAAACAGCAGGCGGCGATGTGGCCTGCTTGGAAAATCTGCGGAAGGTGATGTATGTTGCTGCGAAGGCTGGAAGGGCGGGCGGGTGCTGTGGCTCCTCTGCGCTTCCGCTTGGCCATACAGGTTTGAGGTCGGCTTGCCGTCTGTGTCTACAGGCAGGCAGGGCTGCAAAGGGGAGAGTATCCAATCATGACGTCGCTTTTCGATTCCGGCACGCTTGGCGATATTTCGATCAGCAACCGCATCATCATGGCGCCGATGACGCGCAGCCGCGCCGCTCCCGGCGATCTGCCGACGGACCTGCATGTCGAATATTACCGCCAGCGCGCCTCGGCGGGCCTGATCATCACCGAGGGCGCGCACCCGAGCCCGGCGGGCAAGGGTTACTGCCGCACGCCCGGCATTTTCTCGCCCGAGCAGGTGGCAGCCTGGAAGAAGGTGACGGACGCGGTCCACGCCGAAGGCGGTCGCATTGTGGTGCAGCTGATGCACGTGGGCCGTATTGCCTGCCGCCTGAACAAGGATCCGGATGCGGAGACCGTGGCACCGTCTGCCATTCGGGCGAATGCCAAGTTGTTCACTGAAGCCGGGATGCAGGACGTGGAGGAGCCGCGCGCTCTGGAAACCCACGAGATTGCAGGCGTCATCGAGGAGTATGCGCAGGCAACGCGAAACGCGCTGGCTGCCGGGTTCGACGGCGTGGAACTACATTGCACCAGCGGCTACCTGCCGGCGCAGTTCCTTTCGACTGGCACAAACAAGCGTACGGATCAGTACGGAGGCAGCGTGGCCAACCGGATCCGGTTCGTAGTCGAGGCGATCGAGGCGATGACGGCCGTGGCCGGTGCGGGCCGCGTCGGCTTCCGCATCTGCCCGGGCAACCCGTACAACGACCTCTCTGACGAAAACCCGACCGAGACCTACAGCACGCTGCTGGAAGCGCTGGATGGCAAGGGCCTTGCATATCTGCACCTAATCAATGTGAAGGGTCTGGGCGTGGACAGCATGGGAATCGCCAAGGCGCACTGGAACGGCCCCCTGGTGCTGAACGAAAGCTTCACCTACGAATTGGGTCAGGAGGCCGTGTCCAGCGGTACGGCGGATGCCGTATCCTTCGGCCGTCTGTTCATTTCCAATCCGGATCTGGTGGAGCGCTTCCGTGAAGGCGCGCCCCTGGCCGCCTTCGACGTCAAGACGCTGTATTCGCCGGGACCGGAAGGGTTCACCGACTATCCGACCCGGGACGCGCTCGTAAGCGCCTGAACCGGCGGGACAAGCGCGGCCATAAGGCCGGTGCACGACTGACATCTGCGCGGGGGGACGCTGGGCGTTCTCCCGCGTTTTTGTTGGAATGTGCCCCGGCCGTTATGGCAGCGATAACTGAAAATCATCATTATTTCGGTTCAGCAGCAGTTCAGTCGCGACCGGTCAATATTTTGGAATAGTTCCAAAAGGGGGTTCCATGAAAAGGGTTATCCATGCAGCGGCAAGTGTTGCGGTTCTTGGCCTGGCTGCGCCTGCGACTGCGGCAGATGGGGCTGGGCTAACGATCTACAGCGGCGGTTTCGGCATGGTGCGTGAAAGCCGGACCCTCGCGCTACCTCAGGGCGTGGGCGAGGTGATGATTCCCGGTTTGCCGCGCGAAACCCGGCCCGAGACGGTGCTGGTGCGAGCCGATGGCCTGTCCGTGCTGGAAAGCAGCTTCCTGCCGGAGACCCTGACGCCGCACGAACTCTACCGCAAGTATGTGGGCAAGGCCGTGACGCTGGTGCGGGTGAATCCGGCAACGGGCGCAGAAACGCAGGAGCAGGTAGACCTGCTGGCCGTGAACGACGGGCTGATGGTGCGCCGGAACGGACAGATCGAGGCGGTCCGGCCGGACGGAACATTCACGCGTGTGGTTCTGGACGCCGTACCGGAAGGGCTGGCGGCGGTGCCGACGCTGACGCTGAAGGTGAACAGCCGCGCAGGCGGCACCAAGCCGGTGAACCTCTCTTACCTGACCAATGGGCTTGGTTGGCAGGCTGACTATGTGGGCTCCTATGATGAGGCACGTGGGCTCCTGATGCTTCAGGGCTGGGCGACCCTGCGCAACGACACGGATGCCGACTTCCGCAACAGCCGCGTGCAGCTGATGGCGGGCAATGTGAACGTGGAGCAGCGCTATGATCGCCCGGTGATGGCCATGGCGAAGGCACAGTCCGCCCCGATGATGGAGTCGGCGTCCGCCCCCGACCGTGAGAGCATGGGCGACTTCCAGCTTTACACCCTGCCGCAGCCGGTGACGCTGCTGCGCAACCAGACCCGGCAGGTGAGCCTTGTGACCGCGCAGGCGGTGAAGGCGGAGCGCAGCTATCGCTTCGAGCTGTGGGGTCCGCAGACGTTCGAGCAGGCGCGCAACGCAGAGATTCGCGTGGTGTTCAGGAACACCAAGGGGAATGGACTTGGCGAGCCGCTGCCTACGGGTACGGTGCGCCTCTACGGGCAAGACCGGGGCGGCAGCAGCCAGTTCCTTGGTGAGGACCGGGTGCAGCACACGCCTGAGGGCGGCGAGGTGGACCTGACGCTGGGCAAGGCGTTCGACGTGACGGTGAAGCCGACTCAGCGGGATCAGCAGGTGCTGAATCGGGGAGACGGGCCGCGTCTGGTTGAATGGGCCATGTCCTACGAGGTGAAGAACGCGAAGGATCAGGCCGTCACGGTTGATCTGCGCCAGAGCGGCCTGTCAGGCGAATGGGAAGTGCTGGAGGAAAGCCGCAAGCACGAGCGTCTGGACGCGGATACCATCCGCTGGCAGGTGCCGGTTGCAGCCAAAGGCACGACGACGGTAACCGTAAAGGTGCGCCAGCGCGGCTGAAAAATGGCTGTTTTTCGCCAATCTGGAGAGAGCGCGAAAAAAATTTAAGGATTGGGCTCTGGAGTTAATCATTATACTTGCATCAGGCGGCGGATTGGGGCAATAACCGCGCCACCCAAGGCGGCGGCTTCCTGACGGGGAATAGCTCAGCCTGGTAGAGCACTGTGTTCGGGACGCAGGGGCCGGAGGTTCGAATCCTCTTTCCCCGACCAAAACGGTGAGGCTGCCGACCTTGGGATGAGACGGGCGGTCAGCGCAAGCTGGCCGCCCGTTTTTCGTTTCGGGTCATTTTCCTTGCTGCCCATTCTGTCCGTTGGCCATTTTCATTTCGCCCCTTTGCGCGACTCAGTCGTTAGTCATCTGCAGGCGACTCTTGCTGAATGAAGAAACATGCCGAAGATGTTGCAGTGCAGCATAGACAGGCGCATTGTAACGGGCATGAGCGATATCATGGATTTGATGAACACCATGACCAATGACGCACCCTTCTTCGACCTGAAAGCCACCCATAACCCGCACCGCTGGTATCTGCCGGTGGATCCGCCGCTGTGTGTCGGGATTCCCGGCCGGCAGTTCCTGTACGGCGGCGCGGGCCTTGCCGCATCGATTCGCGCACTGGAGGGTACTACCGGTCGCCCAACTATCTGGGCGACGGCGCAGTATCTGGACTATGCCCGCCCCGGCTCCATCGTTGACCTGGACGTGCGGGTGCCGGTCAGCGGCCGGTATACCACGCAGGCGCGCGTGGTGGGCCACGTGCGCGACAAGGAAATCCTGACGGTGAACGCGGCGCTGGGCGCGCGGCCAAGCACCTTGTCGCACCAGTGGTCAAAGGTGCCGGACGTGCCCTCGCCAGAGGAGAGCCAGCCGCTGGACGTAAATTGGGAACGGCATCCGGACGATCTGTTCAGCTACCTCGACATCCGCGTGGTGAAGGGCCGTTACGGCATCATGCACCCGACCGGCGAGGTGAGTGAGGACGGCAACGTGGTGCTGTGGGTGCGCCCGATGAAAGGCCAGCCGGTCGACTCGGCGCTGCTGGCCATTATCGCGGACTTCGTCCCCTCTGCTCTGGGCAATGCCATTGGCCGCAACGTCATGGCCAACAGCCTGGACAACACCATCCGCTTCCGCTCGGTGGTGCCGACCGAATGGGTGCTGTGCGATATTCGCATCCACGGCGTGCACGGCGGTTTTGCCCACGGGCGCATGCACCAGTTTGCGCAGGACGGTACGCTGATGGCAACGGCCAGCCAGTCCATGATCCTGCGGCTGGAAGAGGAGCGGTGGGGCAAGTAATCGTCAAGGCAATGATTCGGCCCCCACGGATCGCTGTTCCCGGCGAAGCGCCTGCTTCAACCCGGTGCGCAGGGTGAGCAGCACGGCAATCATGGCTACGTCCTGCCAGCTGCGCGCCGCCAGCAGGCGCAGCAGCGTGGCGGCAACGGTGAGGGACAGACCCGCCAGCATACCTCTTACGAGCACGCCGCGGGTGCGGTCGACCGACCAGCCGCGCGCAAGACCAGCAAGCGCCTGGAGTACAAAGCCGGTGACGGTCAGCGCAGCGGCATAGCTGAACAGGGTGGAGCCGAGCAGGTAGGCGGGCAGCAGGCTATGCTCCATTCCGGGCCTCCGGACTGGCGGCGACGAGGCTCGGATCAGGACCTGTTGCGCGGCGTTCGGCGGCCTTGGCTTCGGCCTGCTCGATTTCTCGCTGGAGGAAGAAGTTCAGCGCGGTTCGCAGCACGATGATGGCGGCCAACTGGCCGATCTCGTTCCAAGTGGGGGCGACGGTGGTCCGCAGGATGTCTGCCGCCAGCGCGAACTCCAGCGACAGGGCAAGCCAGCGCCCGAACTTCAGCCGGATGACCTCACGCGGATCGCGCCCGTCCGCTGAGAGGGGGTGGATTTTCTTCAGATGACTGAAATAAACCAGAATGGCGTAGCCGATCGCCTCGAGGGTCGCGAGGCCAATGATGAGGGCGGCGGCTGCTTCGGTGCCAACGGCCAGCCAGAGGATAATCTGATCGAACTGTTCCATGTCGGGTGAACGTGGCCGACACGGCCGGGTTGCCGGCCTGGTCTCAGAGCGAAAGCAGGCCCGGCTGTAATTCCACCTTGATCCAGCCGGTGCGGCGCAGATCGAACGCCTTGTAGGCATCCAGCGCCGAACCCAGCGGCACGGCATGGGTCAGGATGTCAGTGGGGTCGATGGCCTTGCTGCGCACCAGTTCGATGAGATGCGGGATGTAGCGGCGGTGGTTGCAATTGCCCATGTTGATGGCGAGGTTCTTGTTCATAGCCTCACCGATGGGAAATACGCGGGC
>NZ_DATBUP010000187.1:0-24550 GCF_036515995.1 Pedomonas sp.
AACGACTTCGCCGTCGGCCAGCGCCACAAGCTGCCGATGATCAACATCTTCGATGCCGAAGCCCGCGTCATCGCCGCCGAGGGCGTGCCGTCCAAGTTCGTCGGGCTGGACCGGTTCGAGGCCCGCAAGCAGGTTCTGGGCGCGCTGGAGGCTCTGGGCTTCGTCGAGAAGATCGAGCCCAAGACCATCCAGATGCCCTATGGCGACCGCTCCGGCGTCGTCATCGAGCCGTGGCTGACCGACCAGTGGTACGTCGATGCCAAGACGCTGGCCGGGCCCGCCATCGAGGCGGTGCGCGAAGGCCGCACGAAGTTCGTGCCCGAGGGCTGGTCCAAGACCTATTACAACTGGATGGAGAACATCGAGCCGTGGTGCGTCTCCCGCCAGCTGTGGTGGGGTCACCAGATCCCGGCATGGTACGCGCCGGACGGCTCCGTATTCGTGGCGGAAACCGAGGAAGAGGCCTACGCGCTGGCCAACGAGACCTGCGGCCCCGGCGTTGAACTGCGCCGCGACGAGGACGTGCTCGACACCTGGTTCTCCTCCGCCCTGTGGCCGTTCGGCACCCTCGGCTGGCCGGAGCAGACGGAAACGCTGCGGCGCCACTACCCGACCGACGTGCTCATCACTGGCTTTGACATCATCTTCTTCTGGGTTGCCCGGATGATGATGCAGGGCATCGAGTTCATGGGCACCGAGCCGTTCCACACGGTGTACTGCCACGGTCTCGTCCGCGACGAGAAGGGCGCTAAGATGTCCAAGTCCAAGGGCAACGTGGTCGACCCGCTGACCCTGATGGACAAGTTCGGTGCGGACGCGCTGCGCTTCTTCATGTGCGCCATGGAAAGCCAGGGCCGCGACATCAAGCTGTCGGAGGCGCGCATCCAGGGCTACCGCAACTTCGGCACCAAGCTGTGGAACGCTTCGCGCTTCTGCCAGATGAACGGCATCGGCGGCTCGGAAGGGCCGACCCCGCCCAAGGCGAGCCTGCCGGTTAACCGCTGGATCATCGGCGAAGTGGCGGCGACCGTTGCCGAAGTAGAGAAGGCCTATGCCGCCTACCGCTTCGACGATATCGCCACCAACATCTACAGCTTCGTCTGGGACCGCTTCTGCGACTGGTATCTCGAGCTCATCAAGCCGGTACTGAACGGCGAGAACGAAGCCGAGAAGGCGGAAACCAAGGCGGTGGCCGGCTGGGTGCTGGACCAGATTCTGGTTCTTCTGCACCCGATCATGCCGTTCATCACCGAGGAGTTGTGGAACTCGCTGGCCGAGAGCCGCGACACCCGGCTCATCACCGCGGAGTGGCCCAGCGTTCCGGCCGACGTGATCGATGCCGAGGCGGTGGCCGACACATCCTGGCTGATCAACCTGATCTCCGCCATCCGCTCGGCCCGTACCGAGCTGAACGTGCCGCCTTCGGCCAAGATCAACGCCGTCGTCACCGGCGCCAAGGCCGAGACCATCGTGCGTCTCAAGCACTATGAGCCGGCACTGCTGCGTCTGGCCCGGCTTGAGAGCATCAACCCCGGCGAGGGCGTTGATGCCGGCTCGATTCAGGTGGTGGTGGAAGAAGCCACCTATCTGCTGCCGGTCGCAGACATCATCGATCTCGATGCGGAGAAGTCCCGTCTCGCCAAGAGCGTCGAGAAGGCCCGCAAGGAGCAGGGGGGCATCGAAGGCCGTCTCAACAACCCGGCCTTCCTCGAGAAGGCCAAGCCCGAGGTGGTGGAAGAGGCCCGCGAGAAGCTGGCCGATCTCTCCGCCCAGATCGAGCGGCTGGAAAACGCCCTCAAGTCGCTCGGCTGACGCGGGATAGCAGCAGGTCTTGGGGCAGGGGCAGGTTTGGAGCGGATCTGCCCCGGTCCGGACGGGGAAGGCGGCGCCGGGCCGGACGTCTCTTCCTGCGCGCAGGCGCACAGGCGAAGCGCTGGGGAGGGAGCTTCCCTCTCGGAGCCGTAAGGCCCCGTGCTTCCCGCACGGGTTTTCCCCGCCCTGATGCCTGTCCCCTTGGGACTTCATCCCCGGAAGCTCCCCCATTCCCGGAAGCTGCCCCATTCCCGGAAGCTCCATTGCCACGTCGGGCTGCGTCATCCTCGACTCTCCCTGGACTGTGCTTTTCTGGCCAGAGCCCCGCTCTGACGAAATCGGACTGTGGCTCCGAAGTCTTTGTCTGTTCGGACTTTTTTAACGCGAGGCGTTCGACCTCGCCCGCAGGATGCTCCAGCGGCTGCTCTTCAGGCGCATGCCCTGCGATGGGCTTGTTTTCTCGGAACCGGACACCCTGCCGGGTAATGCCTCAGGAGGGGCTTCTGCACCTCAGTCCTGCTCTGGGGCCTAGCCGCGTGATTTTCGTCAGGCGGCTTTGGCGTACGGGCAGGGAGGCGTTTGCCTGTGCCGTTAGGCGTTGGTCTTCCCGGCTTTACTGTCTTCAGCCATGACCTTGCAGTCGAATGTCTCCAGCCCGAACAAAAAGAAGCCGGGAACGGAGAGGCCTATGCTGAAGGAAGTCGATGTAATTCTTTTGAATGAATCTGGTTTCACTGACCTGATCCCTTAATAGACCTGAACCTTAATGGACCTTACCCGTATTAGATCTGGTCCATTGTTCTGATTGCCTCTGGAGTGAAACATAAGGGAAACACTGCAATCTGTCTTTATTATAAAGAAGAGTTTGAATTTTAATCTGTTATAATTACTTAAGGTAGACATCCGTCTTCTGCTTAGCCGGAAGTGATTGTGTTTGCCTCGCTTTCGGGACGACGCTTAAGTCCGGAGCCGAGGCGTAGAGCAAATATCTGCCGTCCAGATGCTGCTGGACTCCTGAGACCAACAGGCCCCGGCTGCCGGCGAACAATGCGAACCCCCTGCGTGCCTCCCGCCGGGAGAGTACGACGCATCTCCGGCCGACCCCCCGGTCTGTTCCGCTGCGTTGTTCCATTTTACAGGCTCCCATGTGCCCGTTTGCCGCGTTGAATGGATGCCTTTGGCTTGTGCTTGCTACTGGCCAGAAAAGAGCACGTCTGGAACGGGTTGATTTGTTCGTATCAGGTGTCACACTCGGGCCGTGCCGATAGGCCCGGACAGTTCGCGAACCCGGCCGAAAATTCATCTGGCATAACATCTTGGCAGCTGGCGGGATC
Organism: Pedomonas sp.; assembly: GCF_036515995.1. Classification (NCBI taxonomy): domain Bacteria; kingdom Pseudomonadati; phylum Pseudomonadota; class Alphaproteobacteria; order Sphingomonadales; family Pedomonadaceae; genus Pedomonas; species Pedomonas sp. The sequence continues at coordinate 3,147 of NZ_DATBUP010000187.1, forward strand.
ATGAGCTCTACAGGAAGCGGTATCGATGTTCCTCTGAGAGCGGTCGAGAACGGCCGGCACGATGGGGACCTGTTCAGCTCCTTGGCTGACGGCCGCTTACCCGGGCTGCCCGGTTTCACGGATATGCCGGCTGGCCTACTTGATGCCATTCCGGTTGCAATCCTGATTGCAGATGCAGACGGGCGGCTTGTCCGCTTCAACCGCCGGGCCGCGCAGCTCTGGGGCGAGGCTCTTCAGCCGGGCGTTCGTCTGGAGGAGTGCAGCGCTCTTCAGATCTTGTCTGCAAAGGGTGAGCTGCTGCCCTATGCCGAAACGCCGGTTGCCCGGGCGCTACGCACCGGCGTGCCTGAGGCGGAGCGGGTGCTGGAGCTTGGCTTGCCGGGCGGCGGCCGCGCGGTTTGTCTGGTCAACAGCGAGCCGCTGCGCGATGGGCAGGGCGCACTCTCGGGCGCCATCTGCTGCTTCCAGGACATCACGCACGTCCATGGCGGCCGCGGTGCGCCGGAGAACAGCCTTCCGGATACGGAGGACTTCTTCGAGAACGGGGCGGTCGGCCTCCATCTGGTCGCGGTCGATGGTACGATCCTGCGCGCCAATCAGGCCGAGCTGGATCTTCTTGGCTATACGCGGGAGGAGTATGTCGGCCGCTCGATCCGGGATTTTCATGCGGATGAGGAGGTCATCGCCGACATTCTCGCGCGGTTGTCCCGGGGTGAGCAGCTGGACAAGTATCCGGCCCGGCTCCGTGCAAAGGACGGCTCGATTCGCCACGTGCTGATCACCTCGAATGTAAATTTCCAGAGCGGCGAGTTCGTCAATAGCCGCTGCTTTACCGTCGACGTCACCGCATGGCGTCAGTCGCAGGCCCTTTATGCCGAGGCCGAGCGGCGCCTTGCCGCTACATACGAGGCGGCGCCCCTTGGCATCGCGGAGATTGATGCAGAGGGACGGCTCGTCCAGCTGAACGGCGCGTTCGAGCGGATCTTCGGCTACAGCCGGGATGAACTGCTTGGGCGCGATTTCCACGGTATCGTGCACCCTGACCCGGCCGCCTGCGGGGGCACCTGCCGGGAGCAGGCCGCGGGGTCAGTCGACGGCAGCCCGATGATAACCCGTCACAAGCGCCGGGATGGGAGCGAGATCTTCATCCGCATCATGGCATCAGCCGTTCGGAACGAGGCCGGCGAGGTCGGGTACGGCGTTCGCATTGTCGAGGATGTGACGGAGCGCAAACAGGCTCTGGACCGGATCGAAGAGAGCGAGCGGTTCTCGCGCGAGTTGCTCGAGGCGCTGCCGGTCGCCATCTACACCACCGACATGGATGGCAGGATCAACTTCTACAACGAGGCCGCCGTCGAACTGTCCGGGCGTCGGCCCGAACTGCACAGCGACAAGTGGTGCGTCACCTGGCGGCTGTATCACAGCGACGGCACGCACATGGAGCATCGGCAGTGCCCCATGGCGCATGCGCTCCTGACCGGCGAGGAGCTTCGGGGCATCGTTGCCCTGGCGGAACGGCCCGATGGAGCGCGCGTGCCGTTCATGCCTTTCCCTAAGCTGCTGCGAAATGCGGCGGGCGAAGTGGTCGGCGCGATCAACATGCTGGTCGACATGACCGAGCGCAAGCGCGCCGAGGACGAACAGCGGACCCTGATCGACGAGCTCAACCATCGGGTGAAGAACACGCTGGCGACCGTGCAGTCGATCGCCGCGCAGACCATGCGCTCGACGCCGGAGAATTTCGCCCGCAACTTCGAGAGCCGCCTGATGGCGCTCAGCGCGGCGCACAATCTGCTGACCCGCCGCCGCTGGGCCGGCGTCGGGCTGGTCGAGTTGCTGGAATCCCAGCTGGCGGCCCATGGCTGTCACGAGGGGCGTGTTCAACTCGACGGGCCGGAAATCATGCTCGACCCCCGCGTCGGCGTGCTTCTGGGCATGCTCGTGCACGAGCTGGCGACCAACGCGGCGAAATACGGCGCTCTGTCACGCCCTGAAGGCTCGGTGCGGCTGAGCTGGGCGGTTGCCCCGGGGCCGGACGGCCTGAGCCAGGCCGGCGGGCAGCGCTTGCAACTGCTCTGGCAGGAGCAGGGTGGTCCGGCCGTCGAGCCGCCGTCCCGCAAGGGGTTCGGAACCCGTCTGCTGGAGCGCAGCGTGAAGCTGGACCTGCGTGGTCGGTGCGATCTGCGTTTCGAGCCGGCCGGGGTTCGGTGTCGTATCGATATACCGCTTGTTCAGGGTGGCTATGCCAGTTGATCTTCAGGGTTTACGCGTCCTGTTCGTCGAGGACGAGAGCATCGTTGCCATGCTGACCGAGGACATGCTGTCCGATCTGGGCTGCGAACTCAGCGCCGTTGCCGGAAACGTGGAAGATGCCTTGGTGGCCGTGGCGGCAGGCGGGTTCGACATCGCCCTGCTCGACATCAATCTGGCAGGCGCCAAGGTGTTTCCGGTGGCGTCCGCCCTCGACCGGCTCGGCATCCCGTTCGCCTTTGCCAGCGGTTACGGCGGGGCCGGAGTGCCGGTGGAATTCGCGGGCGTGCCGGTTATTGCCAAGCCGTTCACGATCATGGATCTCGCCTGGGTTCTGCAGGCGGCTTTTGCTCGCGGCAAGGCAGGATGCGCCGTCCCTCAGGTCAGCCCCTGACATCCGCCGGGCTGCGGGTGATGCGCAGCTCCCGCCGGTGCACCCTATGCCTGGGTTCGTCCTGCTGTGGCAGGGCGGTGGCGGACCAAGCGTGCTGACGGCAGCGACAGTGTGCAACCGCCCGAAGTGTTCCGGAACGGAGGAAGTCTGTCGGCCCGGCCAGAATGCGCCTCACCGAATTGGCGGTTGCGCCTCCGGCCCGATGCGCTAAAGCCAAGCCCTGTCTCGTTGACATTCCCCCACTGGCGTCATGCCGCCAGCGCCATTGCTTCTTCAGGGTCGTGACGAATGCTGATCCCGGTGTCATCCGGTCCCCGGAAAACCTATCTCACCAATCGCCTGCTATTTGTGGCCGACCACGCCACCAACTTCATCCCCGAGTCCTATGGCAATCTCGGTGTGGACGAGGCGAATCTGCAGGAGCACATCGCCTGGGACATCGGCACGCTGGACGTGGCCCGCGCCGTGCGCAACCGCACCGGCGGGCGGCTGCTGCGCGCGCCCGTGTCACGCCTGCTGATCGACCTCAACCGCGACCCCAGCCACCCCGGCCTCATTCCGGAATCCTCCGACGGCATTCTCATCCCCGGCAACATGGGGCTGGCCCCGGAAGAGCGGCAGCGGCGACTGGAGCAGTATTTCCACCCCTATCACAGTACCCTCTCGGCCGAGATCGACGCCATGCTGGAGGCGGACGACAAGGTGGCGCTGGTGTCCATGCACAGCTTCACGCCCAAGCTGAACGGTCACGGCATGAATGGGCAGGCGCGGCCGTGGCACGTGGGGATCCTCTACAATCAGGACGACCGGCTTGCCCGCCGCGCCATCGACTGGCTGCGCCGCGAGCCCGGCCTGATCGTTGGCGACAACGAGCCCTATTCGGGGCGTTTGCTCAACTACACGATGGACCGCCACGCCGAGGCGCGGGGGCTGCCCTATCTCTCCATCGAGATCCGGCAGGATCTGATCTCGACGCCTGAGGGCATTGCGGACTGGAGCGAGCGCCTCTCGGCCCTGCTGCGCTTCCTGCTGTAGCCCCGGAACCCGCGACCGTCCTGTCGGCTTCTTCGGGAAAGGGAAGCCGTCAGGAGAGTGCGCCATGCCCATCGACAAGTCGAGGCTGCCCAGCCGCCATGTCACGGTGGGGCCGGACCGCGCCCCGCACCGGTCGTATTACTACGCCATGGGGCTGACCGAGGCCGACATCGACAAGCCCTTCGTCGCCATCGCCTCCGCGGGCAACGACAGCGCGCCATGCAACACCACCCTCAATGCGCAGGCGGACATCGCGCGGGAAGGGGTGATCGCGGCAGGCGGCACGCCGCGCCGCTTCAACACCATCACCGTGACGGACGGCATCGCCATGGGCCATCAGGGCATGAAGTCCTCGCTCGTCAGCCGCGAGGTCATTGCTGATTCCGTCGAGCTGTCGGTGCGCGGCCACTGCTATGATGCGCTCATCGGCTTTGCCGGGTGCGATAAGTCTCTGCCCGGCATGATGATGGCGATGCTGCGCCTGAACGTGCCCTCCGTCTTCGTCTATGGCGGCTCCATCCTGCCGGGCCGTTACCACGGGCGGGACGTGACGGTGGTTGACGTGTTCGAGGCCGTGGGCCGGTATGAAGCAGGCAACTGCCCCCTGCAGGATCTGCATGAGCTGGAGAAGGTGGCGTGCCCCGGGCATGGCGCGTGCGGTGGGCAATATACCGCCAACACCATGGCCTGCGTGGCGGAGGCCATCGGCCTGTCGCTGCCTAATTCCAACATGGCGCCCGCGCCCTACGAGAGCCGGGCGGACATCGCCCGTGCCGCTGGCCGCGCCGTCATGGCACTGGTTGAGGCGAGCATCCGCCCGCGAGACATCTGTACCCGCAAGGCGTTCGAGAACGCCGCAACCGTCGTGGCCGCCACGGGCGGCTCCACCAACGCGGCGCTGCACCTGCCTGCCATGGCCAACGAATGCGGCATCGACTTCGACCTGTTCGACGTGGCGGCCATCTTCAAGCGTACGCCATACATTGCCGACCTGAAGCCGGGCGGCCGGTACGTGGCGAAGGACATGTACGAGGCCGGCGGCATTTACATGGCGATGAAAACCCTGATCGAGGGCGGCTTCCTGCACGGGGACTGCCTCACCGTCACCGGCAGGACATTGGCCGAAAACCTCGAGGAGATCAGCTGGAACCCCAAGCAGAAGGTCATCCGCCCTGTGGCTGACCCCATCACGCCCACCGGCGGCGTTGTGGGCCTGCGCGGCTCGCTCGCGCCGGATGGGGCAATCGTGAAGGTGGCGGGCATGCAGCACCTGGCCTTCTCCGGTCCGGCACGCGTGTTCGATTGCGAGGAGGATGCCTTCCGCGCGGTCGAGCGCCGGGAATACAGGGAAGGGGAGGTGCTCGTCATTCGCTACGAGGGGCCGAAGGGCGGGCCCGGTATGCGCGAGATGCTCTCCACCACTGCGGCGCTCTACGGGCAGGGTATGGGCGAGAAGGTCGCCCTCATCACGGACGGTCGGTTCTCCGGCGCAACCCGGGGCTTCTGCATCGGTCACGTTGGCCCGGAAGCAGCGGATGGCGGGCCGATCGGCCTGCTGCGAGATGGCGACATGATCCATATCGACGCCGAGCGCGGCACCATCGATGTAGACCTGTCAGAAGACGAACTGGCCGAACGCCGCCGGGCGTGGACGCCGCGCCGGACAGACTACAACTCCGGTGCAATCTGGCGTTTTGCCCGCAACGTGGGCCCGGCCTGTCTCGGGGCGGTCACTCATCCGGGGGCGCGCAACGAAACTCACGTGTACGCAAATATCTGACAGTCGGATAAAATCGATCAACCCGGGCGAACCTTATCCGCAGTTTTGATAATCAGTGCGCGTCGCTCTTCTGTGTTCAAAAGAGCGACGCGTTGTGTTTAGCACGCGTACCCGATGGCGGATTTTCGCATGTTTCGGCGAGAACTCGCCGGGGGTCCTCCCCTCGGGAAGTTTTCGGGAATTGCCTCGGGCAACTCCCACCTCCGGTTTTGTGAGTGTTGCGTTCTGTCGCTTCGCTTGCTGTTGCGTACCGGTTTGTATGTGCGGTTTGTCTTAAAGGGCTCAGGCAGGGCTAGGAGCAACTTTCGAGCAGGGCGTCCGCTCTGCGGTTAAGGAAGTGCGACCAGTAAAGATCTGGAGCCGCAAACAGGCTCCGGGCCGCACGGCCATTGAAGGCGGGAGGGCAACCTCCGGCTGCAAGGCATTCTGTGAGTAGTGTTGCGTTCTTGGCGTTCGGTTGCGTTCGTCGCGTACAGTTGTGTTTTGTGTTGCGTACGTTGAGTTGCTTTCTGTCTGTCCTCGGCCGGTGACGGACCCCATTTTGGGGTTCTGTCGCCGGTTCGCGAGGCACCTTTCGCGCCGGGCGGGGCGAAAAATACAGAATTCGCAAATGACAAAGGGCGCCTTTCGGCGCCCTTTGCGTTTCTTCCCGTGCTTGTGCGGAAAGCGGTTTAGGCCTTGCGACGACGACGCGCAGCAAAACCGAGGCCGACCACACCTGCGCCGAGCAGGGCAAGAGCACCCGGCTCCGGAATCTGCTGTGCGGTGATGAGGATGCGGGTCTCAAGAACCGAGGTCAGGTTCTCCTGGGTCAGGAAGTACAGCTCGGCATCGCCGTCGCCATCGATATCGTCGAAGAAGATCTGGCCGCCGGCGAACTCACCGAACGTCAGCGTGGCGGTATAGAGGAAGTTGTCGCGAATGAACTCGACAGCCAGCTCCTCGGGGTTCTGCAAGATGAAGATGTCGTCGCAAACGGAAATCGAGTTCTCGAGGCAGGGCTCCTCGTTCAGGGTTTCCTCGAAGTCGATGAAGAAGGTCTGCAGGAAGCCTTCACCGGCGCCGCCGCCAGCCGGCGTGAATTCCACGTCGATCTGCAGGTCGGTCGATTCCAGGCTCGGCCCGGTCACGAGCGGGAAGTTGTTGTGGGTAATGGTGGCACCAGCGCCGCCGGTGGCCGAGTTGGTCACGATGGTGCCGTCGAGCTCGCGGGTCACGCGCAGATTGCTCTGGCCGCCCGTCGTCGGGGTGCCCCACTCCAGAACGTCTTCGTTGCCGTCGACGAAGTTCGTCACCGCATCGGAGGGTTCCCAGTTTGCCCAGTTGGCAACCACCGAGTAGTCCCACTCCTCGATGAGCTGGGCCGAAGCCACAGTCGGAAGGGTGCAAAGGCCGGCGGCTGCAACACCCAGAAGCAGTTTACGAAGTTTCATTTCCGTCTCCCAAGCTCTTTATGCCTTCAGGCATGTTTGTTTTGGCGAGGGAAGAGAAGCAACGTTTGTGCCAATTTGGAAAATACTGACAAATTCAACGGCTTGTCTCCAAACCGGATATATCCGCCCTGTAACATCGTAAACCTTGCCGACGCCAGGCGGTGCCTTTTCCAAAAATTGGCGAAAAACTGCGAAAATTTGGAATCCGAACAAGGTTTGCTGAAAGCAGGCAGGCGAGGCCCTGCGCCCACCCATCCTGTGGCCGGGCAAGCTTGAGTATAACCAAAAAGGTGAAAATGGCGCAAAACTCACCGGTCCGCCTGAAGGATCTGGCGGAGGCGCCGAGCTGGATTGTTGTTAGTAACGGAAATGATATTTCAAAGTTCCACGAGGGTTTGCCACGTGCACGGCCCCTTGGAGCCCTCTGGCCAAAACGACAGTACGCCCGGAAAGCGGCTTCCGGGCGTACTGCATTTCAGCAAAACAGTTGAGCGCGCGGGTCTTGCGCCGTTATGCGGCCGGAGCGGCTTTCGTCGCGGCGTCCTTCAGCTCGCACCACACCGGCGTATGGTCCGAAGCCTTCTCGCGCCCGCGCGGCTTGCGGTCGATGCCTGCGGCCACCAGCCGGTCTGCGGCCTGCGGCGAGAGCAGCAGGTGATCGATGCGGATGCCCCAGTCCTTGTTCCAGGCAGCGGCCTGGTAGTCCCAGTAGGTGAAGGCATGGCCCTTGGGCTGGAAGGTGCGGATGGCATCCGTGAAGCCCAGCCACATCAGTTCATGGAACAGGGCGCGGGATTCCGGCTGGGTGAGGGCATCGCCCGCCATCTTGGCCACGTCCCACACGTCCTCGTCTGTCGGACAGACGTTGTAGTCGCCCAGAAGCACGTAGGGACGCTCACGGGTCAGCTCGGCCCTGGCGTGTTCGATCAGGCGGCGCATCCAGCCGAGCTTGTATTCAAACTTGGGGCCGGGCTGAGGGTTGCCGTTGGGCAGATAGAGGCAGCCCACGCGCACGTCCCCGCCAACAGTCGCCTCGATGAAGCGGGACTGCTCGTCCGTGTCGTCGCCCGGCAGTCCGGTCGAGACGTCCTCCAGCCCGATCCTGCTCAGGATGGCAACGCCGTTGAAACCCTTCTGGCCCAGGACCGCGCACTGATACCCGCGCGACTCAAACTCCAGCCGCGGGAAGTTGTCCGTCTGGCACTTGATCTCCTGCAGGCAGGCCACGTCCGGCTTGAACTCGTCCAGCCATTCCAGAAGGCGGGGCAGGCGTGCGCCGATCCCGTTAATGTTGAAGGTTGCAATGCGCACGAACGGCCCCGTTTGCTTGAAGATTGGTCAGGTCTGTCAGGTCAGATCGAGAAGGACGTGCCGCAGCCGCAGGACGACTGGGCGTTCGGGTTATTTACCTGAAAGGACGCTGCCCCCAGCGTTTCCACGAAATCGACCTCCGCGCCTTCCAGCAGCGGCAGGCTGACGGCATCCACCACCATGGTCACGCCATTGCGCTCCACCACGGTATCGTCGGGCTGCACGGTCTCATCGAAGCCGAACTTGTACTGGAAACCGGAACAGCCGCCGCCGTCCACCGACAGGCGCAGCTTGAGCCGGGGATTGCCCTGCCGCTCGATAAGCGTGGCGATCCGCTTGGCTGCTGCCTCCGACAGGGCAACGTTGGGTTGCGACATGCTGTTTCCTCCTCATGGCGGCCACAAGCCGCCCCTTTGATCTCCCGCCTGATCTAAGGAAGATGGGGGCGGAATTCAATCGGCAGCCGCCGCGACGAAGCTGGGCGGGCAGGGCAAAGCCGCGAACGGTGTGTTTCAACCGTGCGCTTCAGCCCCTGAGCGTGGCTCAAATCCTTAGCCCTGCGCCTCTTGGGCCCGCTTCTGGATGGCCAGCAGATCATCAGCGGCCTTGAGGAACGTGATCGGGTTCAATGCCCGGTCCTCATAGCGCACTTCATAGTGCAGGTGCGTGCCGGTCGAGCGGCCCGTCGAGCCCATCAGGCCGATCACCGTGCCCGGTGCAACCCGTTCGCCTGCTCGCGCCTTGATGGAGGAGAGATGCCCGTACCGCGTTACCATACCCCGGCCATGGTTGATCTCGATCATCTGGCCATAGGCGCCCCAGTAGGCCGCGCGCGTCACGATACCGCCTGCGGCAGCGAGGACCGGTTCGCCGTGCCGCCCGGCAAGGTCGACGCCGTTGTGGAAAGCGCCGCCGCCGGTAAACGGGTCATGCCGATAGCCGTAGCCGCTGGAGTGGCTGTAGGACTTCACCGGCACAATGGCTGGAATGGAGAGGGTCGCCCGCTCAAGCGAATCCAGCCGGTTCCAGGAGGCGATCAGGTTCTTGAACGGCGTCTCGAACGCGCCGGAGAAGCTCTTGCCGTGCTTGTCGGCGAAGTTGGCCTCGATGAACGGGCCGCCGATGGCAGTCGGACGCAGGTTCGCCGGAGACTGGCCCACCAGACGGCGGCTGTTGAGGCCAAGCCGTTTCATCATCGCCTCGGTTTCCTTGATCCGCGTCTCCGCGGCAAGGCTGGCGGACTGGATGAGCGCCAGTTGCTGCTGTTCGTAGCTGCGGTAGCGGTGCAGTTCGACCGAGCCGTCGCTCATGCCAGGGCCGATCCGGCTCGGGTCCGTGGCAGCGTTGCCCGCATCGGCAGTCTGGGTTCGGCCGGTCTTCGGCTCCAGACGGCGGTTCAGCAGGTCGAGCAGCAGTTGCTGGCGGGTTTCGATCCGGCTGGCGACCTGGGTAATATCGCCTTCCATGGCCTCGACGCGCCGTTCGCGTTGGTCGAGTTCGAAGTGGCGGACCACGGAGGTGACGCCTACGACCGTCACGCCGCCGAACAGCGCAACCACGCTCGCAGTGGCCATGATCTGCTGAAGCGTTGAGATTTTTAAGAAACGGACGTCGCCGTCTGTCCTGAAATAGATCTGCCGCTCAGGGAAGATACGGGCGGCTTTATCCTTACAGACCCGGAGCAGGCCTTTGAATTTCTCCACGGTGCGAGCTCCTGCTGTTGCACTCTTAAGGCGAGCCGGCTTGCGCGCCGGCGATCCCGTTTGTCCTTCTCCAGCCGCGTGGTGCGGCATGGTAAATTCGGCGCGTGTTTTACTCAGGCTTGGCTCGTTCCTGCAAGAGGGTGATAAAACTCGGGCGATAAACCGGCCTCTAATCGCGCGCTGTCGTTAAAGGGCGGTTTCAGTTCGCCGCGGAAATAACGCCGTACTGCATCCTGAAAAGCGGGTGCCGGCTCTACGCCTGCCAACTCGCACTGATACCGGAACCATTTGTTGCCGGCGGCAACGTGACCGATCTCATCCCGGTAGATGCGGCCCAGGATTTCTGCGCTTTTCCGGTCATCGGCCTTCTCCAGCCGCTCGATGGTCTGGGGCGTAACGTCCAGCCCTCGTGCCTCCAGAACCATGGGCACGACGGCCAGCCGGGCCAGCAGATCATGGGACGTGACCTGCGCGGCTTCCCACAAACCATCATGGGCGGGCAAAGCGCCGTAATGACTGCCGAGTTCCATCAGCCTGTCGCTTATCAGCAAAAAATGCAGTGATTCTTCGTCCGCCACCTTCACCCAGTCGTGCGAGAACTGGCGTGGCAGTTTCATGCCGAAGCGGGCGATCAGGTCCCACGCCAGGTCGATCGCGTTCAACTCGATATGCGCCAGAGCATGCAGCAGGTTGATGCGGGAAGACAGGGAGCCGGCCTTGCCGCGCTTGGGCATCTGGTTGGCGCGCAGCAGTTGCGGATACTCCGGCCGGGCTGGGCGTTCCGGGGGCAGGGCGCCGAACGCCCACGTCAGCCGCCCCTCGCGCCAGGCCTGCGCGTGCTGCTGGGAAAGCCGGGTCTTCTCAATGGCATCGGCCGTGTTCAGCACATCAATGGCGGCCTGGCCAAGCGTGGCCAGCCGTTCAGGCTGCGGGGTGTCGGACATGATGTGGGAACCTTCGATCAAACGCTCTGCAACTTTACAACGGGTAGATTAGCCGAGGGCCTTCACGGCCTTCAGTACCGCGGTGGCGTGGCCGTTCACCTTCACCTTGCGCCACACCTGACGCACCACGCCTTCGCTGTCGATGAGGAAGGTGGCGCGCTCGATGCCCATGTACTTGCGGCCGTACATGTTCTTCTCCACCCACACGCCATAGGCCTGGATGGTCTCCAGTTCCGGGTCCGCGCCCAGCTCGACCGTCAGGTCGTACTTGGCGCGGAACTTCTGGTGGGAGGCAATGCTGTCCTTGGAAACGCCGATGATGACCGCGCCCGCCGCGTCGAACTCGGCCTTGAGTTCGGAGAACGCCTTGGCTTCCGAGGTGCAGCCCGAGGTATCGTCCTTCGGGTAGAAGTACAGCACCACGGCCTTGCCCTTCAGGTCTGCCAGATTGACGGTGCGGCCATCGTCCAGCGCAAGCGAGAAGTTCGGGGCGGGGGCTCCAACCTCAACGGCAGCGGCTTCAATCGTCGTCGTCATTGTCTGTTCATCCCTTCTGGCGGGGGCGTGGCGTGCCGAACACCACGCTCCAGCTTGCAATCACCGAGTCACAGGCCTTGGATAGCGCCGCTTCCGTGTTGCGCAAGCCCGTCTTGCCAAGTCCGCGCGCAAGCGTGCCCGCCATGCTGGGGTTGATGTCGACGGTCTCCGGCGGCTTTTCAAACCCCACGCGCATCACGGACTGGGCGGTGGAGAGGCATTCATACGCCTCCGCCAGCGCCTTCGCCGTCTCCTTGGGCAGCAAATCCGTCCGGGCCAGGTTGGCCAGAATGGCGGCAGGGGAGCCCAGCGGCGGCAGTGCGCCGCCCGGCGCTTCCCGCAGGGTCAGGTACTGGGCGATGAACTCCAGATCGATCAGTCCGCCGCGCCGCCGCTTCACATCCCAGGGCGTGCGGGCGGGCAGATGCTTGTCCATCTCCGCGCGCATCTCCAGCACATCCCTTTTCAGCTTGGCCGGATCGCGCGGCTGGCGGATCACGTCCGCAATGCCCTCCAGCAGCGCGGAGCGGGCGGCCTCGGGGCCGTAGATCACCCGCGCCGGGGTCAGGGCCATGTGCTCCCACGTCCAGGCTTCCTTGCGCTGGTACTGAAGGAAGCTCTCCACCGTCACCGCCAGCATGCCCTGCTGGCCGGAGGGGCGCAGGCGCGTGTCCACCTTGTAGAGCCCGCCCGCCGCCGTCTGCGCCGAGAGCGCGGTGATGACCCGCTGCGCCAGCCGGTTGAAGTAAAGCGCGGCCGAAAGCGAGGAGGAGCCGTCGGACGGCGTGTCGTGCTCCCCGGTGAACAGGAACACGATGTCGAGGTCCGAGCCCGCCGTCAGGTTGGCGCTGCCATAGCGTCCGAGGGCAAGGATGATCAGCTCGCCCCCCGGCACCCTGCCATGGCGGCGGCTGAAGGTTTCGACGGTCGCATCCGTCAGCGCCTGCACAGCAAGATCCGCCAGCAGGCTGTAGGAAACCCGGGCCTGCTCCGGCGAGAGGGTGCGCTCCAGCAGGCCGACGCCGATCAGGAACTGGTTCTCCGCCACCCAGCGCCGGGCCTCGTCCAGCTTGCCTTCCAGATCCTCGTAATGCTGCAACCGAAGCCTAAGGGACTGGCCCAGCAGCTCCACATCCGCCAGCGTCATGGACGCGCCGGGGTCCAGCAGCGTGTCGAGCAGTTCGGGCGTGCGGCGCAGGGCATCCGCCACGGGCGGGGCGACCGTCAGCAGCTTGGCCAGCAGCGGCAGGAGGCGCGGATTGCTCTTGAACAGGGAGAAGATCTGCACGCCCGCGGGCAGGCCCGACAGGAAGTCGTCGAAGTGCATCAGCGCCGCGCGCGGATCGTGGGTGCGCGCCAGCGCCTGCGCGATCTGCGGCAGGGTTTCCTCCAGCAGCGAGCGCGCCCGGTCGGAGCGCATCGCCCGGTAGCGGCCGGAGCGCCACTTTTCGATGACCGGCGCGCCTTCGCCCGGCGGCAGGTCGTGGCTCGCCAGCCAGCTTGCCAGCGCCTGCGCCTCCACCGGAACCTTGGGAGCCTGATCGGCGGCCGGTTCCACCAGCTGGTCATAGAGCTTGGCAACCGCATTGCCGTGCCGGCGGATCGCGGCCGCCAGTTCCCGCACGCCCCGGTAGCCGCAGAAGCGGGCGAAGTCCTTTGCCGCATCCTCGTCATCGGGAATGCTGTGGGTCTGGGCATCGTCCACCATCTGCAGCCGGTGCTCGATGGCCCGCTGGAAGCGCAGCGCCGCCTCCAGCGTCTCGGCTTCCCTCGGGCTGACCTTGCCCGTGGCCACCAGAGCGTTCAGCGCTTCCAGCGTCGGGCGCAGGCGCAGCCGCTCATCGCGCCCGCCATGGATCAGCTGATGCAGCTGAACGAAGAACTCCACCTCGCGGATGCCGCCGCGCCCGCGCTTCACGTCATAGCCGTAGAGCTCGATCTCGGTCTGGTCGAAGTGCTCGCGGATGTGCAGGGACATGTCGCGGATGTCCCGCACCACCGTATAGTCGAGCGAGCGCCGCCAGATGAACGGGCGGATGTCGTGGAGGAAGGTCTCGCCCAGCGCGATGTCGCCCGCCACCGGCCGGGCGCGCACGAAGGCCGAGCGCTCCCACGGCTGCGCGGCGGACTGGTAGTAGGTCTCCGCGCCCAGCACGGACAGCGCCAGCGGCGTCACGTCCGGATCGGGGCGCAGGCGCAGGTCCACCCGGAACACATAGCCGTGGTAGGTGCGCGAGGACAGGCAGCTCACCAGCTTCTGGGAGATCTTCACCGCCGTCGTCTGCGCATCCTCGTTGCGGCGGCTCCTGGCCAGCGTCTCCGGGTCAAACAGCAGGATCAGGTCGATGTCGGACGAATAGTTCAGCTCGCAGCTGCCCAGCTTGCCCAGCGCCAGCACCGTAAAGCCGGTGTGGTCGCTCGCGCCCGTCACCTCGCGGCAGGCGGCCCGCAGCGCCATGTCGGTCGCAAGGCCCGCAAGCTCGGCCAGCGCCCCGGTCACGCGCTCCAGCGGCCAAAGGTTGGCGATGTCCGCCAGCGCCGTTGCCAGCGCCACGTCCGCCTTGGCCTGCCGTAGCGCGATCATCATCTCGTCCATGCTGAGCGCATCCGGGTCGAGCGCGGCGACCCGCTTCAGCGCCTGCTCCACCACCGCCTCCGGGCCTTGCGTGAGCAGCAGGCGGATGCGGGCCTCGTCGTCGCGGATCAGGCCCTTGAGAAAGGGCGAATACTGCCACGCGTGGGCCATGGCACTGATCAGCGGATGCGTCTCGATCTGCTCGGCGGGCAGGGAGGGGTCGGGGCCGAGCATGTCCTTGAGGATGGTCTTGCTGATTTTCCCGGCAGGCGAGCAGAGCGGGAACAGGAGCCGGTCTTGCGACGAGTTTGGCATCAATTCTATCCACTTGGACAACCAATCACGTTATAGGCCCCCGAGGGCAGGCTGTCAGCGGAAAGGCGCAGAGTTTGGCGCGGTTGCGTAAGGTTTTGATCGGGGCAGGGATAATCGGCGTCACCGCCGGTGCCGTTGCTGTCGGTCTGGCCTGGCTGTGGCGCGCTGAAGTCGATGCCCCATGGCTGCGCGAAGCCATTGAATCCGAAATCGAAGCCGCCGTTCCCGGCCTCTCCGTCAGCCTCGGCGACATCCGCGTGCGCCATCTGCCGTGGCGGGAGAGCGTGCGGGTTGTGGTGGAAGCGTCCAGGCTCGGCTACCGCGATGAACTCTCCGGCACCATCGGCCGCCTCGTGGTCGAGATCGACCGCAACAGTCTGGTGCGCGCCGCGCCGCGCCTGAAGTCCCTGCGCGCCAGCGACGTCGCGCTTTCCGCCCTCTGGGATCGGGAAGACGTGCGCGCCATGCTGGAAGAGCCGGGCAGCGGCAAGATTCCCCACATGCCATGGATGGAGGGGCTGGAGCGGCTGGCCCTGCGCGATGTCACCGTCGCGCTGACCGAGCAGCAGAGCCGCGTCGCCCACCGGCTCAGCCTGACCCACGGAGATATCAGCGCGGTGCCGACCGGGCGGCTCAAGGCCGTCGTCGTTTCCCGGCTTGACGGGCCGCAGCACAGCGCAACCTTGAAGCTCGACGGCCATGCGGTGCCGTTCGGCCCTTGGTCGCTGAAAGCCTCCCTTGGTACCGAAGGCGTGACCGGCCTTGCCGGGCCCGTGCATCCGGTGCTCAATGGCCGCACCATCGATGTGCCGCTCTACGTCAGCGCGCAGATCGAGGCGGACGACGTGATCTCGTTCACGGCCGATGTCACCGCCAGCCAGGGCCGTCTCGTCTTCCCCGAATTCTGGAAGCAGCCCGTCGAGGTGGGCAATCTCTCCGCCTCGCTGGCGTGGGACGGCACGGCGCAGCGCGCCACGGTCGATGCGCTCTCTGCCGTGGTCGGCGGAGTGAAGGTCACGGGCAGCAATGCCTTCTGGAGCCGCGAGCAGCACGCAGCGCAGCTTCGGGTGGGGCCTGTCACCACCCGCCAGCTGCACCGCCTCTGGCCGCAGGGCGTCATCGAGGGCGGACGCAAGTGGGTGGTGCGCAATCTCTCGGCCGGCACCGTGCCCCGGCTCGACCTGACGCTCACGCGGGAAGGGCAGGACGAGAACGCCGATCTCGCCTTCGACTTTGAAAATCTCATCATCCACTACCGCAAGCCCATGCCGCCCGTCGTCAAGGGCACCGGCAAGGCCCGCCTGATCGGGGACACCCTGCGGTTCGATGTGGCGAAAGGAGAGATCAACGGCGTCGACGTGGCCGGTTCCGTCGTCAGCCTTGAGAACCTTGCCTCAAAGGGCGAGGCCGAGGCCGTCATCGGCATTCAGGGTCGGGGCTCCATCTATCGCCTGCTTCAGGTGCTGGACAGCGAGCCGCTTGGCTACATCACCGCCTTCGGCCTCAAGCCCACTGCCGTTGCGGGCCGCATGGCCATGACCGGCGAACTCACCGTGCCGCTGCGTTCGGACGTCGGCATGGACGACGTTGATTTCACCGGCGCCGCCGAGGGGTTCGACGTCGGCCTGCCGGATGTGCTCGACACCCACGATCTCACCCGCGGCGCGGTGCAGGTGACGGTGGACCGCAAGGGGTTGAAGGCGGAAGGCACTGCCTTTGTCGGCCCGCAGTTCGCCAACATTCTCTGGACGGAGAACTTCGTCCCGAACGGCAAGCCCTCCAGCCGCTACCATGTGGTTGCCCGCACGGATGGCGACCGGCTCACCCGCCTCGGCTATGACGGCATCGGCGCGCTGGTCGAAGGTCCGATCGATCTCACGCTCGATCTGGTCGGGCGCGGGCAGCTGATCGAGCACGGCCGGGTCGATGCCTCCCTGCTGGACAGCGCCATCAACATGCGCAACCTCGGCATCGTCAAGAAGCCGGGGGAGGCGGCGCGGGCCACCTTCAACCTCAAGCGCACCGGCACCCTCTATCAGGTCGAAGATCTGGAGGTTAAATCCGCGCGCTACCACGCCACCGGGCGCGGCGCGCTCGATCCGCAGCGGGAAACCCGCCAGTGGTTTCTCGATCGGGTGCAGACGCCCTATTACATCGCCGGGGCCGACATCCTCGATGTGGAAGGCCAGCCCATGCGCCTCGCCATCCGGGGCGAGGTGCTGGATGTGAAACCGCTGGTGGACAGCATCGTGACCGGAGACGGGTCCGATAGCGCTGCATCCGCCGCCTCAATGACAGCGGAGTCCGTCTGGCCGGACATGATTGGCGGCGGCAGCTTCAAGCGCGTGCTGCTCTACTACGGGCAGGAAGTGCGCAACGCTTCCCTCAGCTTCGAGACCAGCGCCAACCTGCTGACCGGCCTCAACTTCAGCGGCAAGCTGGATGGCACCTCAGATCTCTCGGCGCGGGTGGAAACCACAGGCTCCAAACGCCGCTTCCGGCTGGCGGCCTCGCAGGCGGGCGAGCTGGCCAAGGCGCTGGACTTCTACGCCAACGGCAACGGCGGCAGCCTTGTCGTGCAGGGAGACATGCGCGGCACCGGCCCGACGCTGGAGATGGACGGCACCATCCGCATGGAAGACTTCCGGCTGGTGGAAGCGCCCGTCCTCGCCAAGATCCTCGGCTTCGCCTCGCTCACCGGTTTGGCGGACACCCTCTCCGGGCGCGGCATCCGCTTCGAGACCGCCCGCGTGCCGTTCAACCTCCGGCGCGGCGTCTTCACGGTGGAGAAGGGGCGCATCACTGGCCCTGCGCTCGGCATCACCGTTGAAGGCCAGGTTCAGAAAAGCCTCGGCAGCGTCCACCTCAAGGGCGTGGTCGTGCCCAGCTACACCATCAATTCCTTCATCGGGAAGATCCCGCTGCTCGGCCCGCTCGTCACCGGCGGCAAGCACGAAGGGCTCATCGGCTTCAACTACCGCGTCGAGGGCGCCCTGCGCGAGCCCGAGATCACCGTCAACGCCGCCTCCGGCCTGACACCCGGCTTCCTGCGCCTGTTCCTCTCCGGCACCCCGGCCAAGGTGAAAGACGACACGCTGCCTGCACAAGACTCTTCAAATAACTGATTTTCAAATGATTTTTGTAGGGGTCTATAACCCCTGCGACCCCCTTCGCTTGTCGGGCCGCGGGTCCAGCGCGCACTGGATGCTCGGCCTAGCAGATTTAACGAAAGAAAAAGGCCGCGCCCTTCATGAAGGACACGGCCCTTTGAACTTCAGGGGGTGCAGGGGGTTACAGACCCCCTGCAAACAAAACTCTCAACCAGCTTCCACCAGACCATGGCGTTTCTTGCCGGCGGAGATCTTCACCGCCTCTGCGCCCAGCGCGATCACGAACGCTTCGTCCGCCACGGCTTCGCCGTTCACGCGTGCGCCGCCCTGCTTGATGAGACGGCGGGCTTCGCCCTTGGATGCGGCGAGGCCAAGCTGCACCATGGCGTCGGCCAGTGCGATCGAACCGGTGGCGGTGATGCGCGGCAGGTCTTCGCCGGCAGCGCCTTCCTCGAAGGTCTTGCGGGCGGTTTCCGCTGCGGCTTCGGCGGCGTCACGGCCGCGGGCCATGGCGGTCGCCTCGTTGGCGAGGATCTTCTTGGCCTCGTTGATTTCCGAGCCGCCGAGGGATTCGAGGCGCTTGATCTCGTCCAGCGGCAGTTCGGTGAACAGGCGCAGGAACTTGCCCACGTCAGCGTCTGACGTGTTCCGCCAGAACTGCCAGTAGTCGTAGGCGGGCAGCATCTCTTCGTTCAGCCACACCGCGCCGGAGGCGGTCTTGCCCATCTTGGAGCCGTCGGACTTGGTGAGCAGCGGCGTGGTCAGGCCGAACACTTCCTTCTGGGCCACGCGGCGGGTGAGTTCGACGCCGTTGACGATGTTGCCCCACTGGTCAGAGCCGCCCATCTGCAGGCGGCACTCGCGGCGCTGGTTCAGCTCCAGGAAGTCATAGGCCTGAAGAATCATGTAGTTGAATTCAAGGAACGACATCGGCTGCTCGCGCTCGAGGCGCAGTTTGACCGAGTCAAACGTCAGCATGCGGTTGACCGAGAAGTGGCGGCCCACGTCGCGCAGGAAGTCGATGTAGCCCAGCTTGTCCAGCCAGTCGGCGTTGTTCACCATGATGGCGTCCTGTGCGCCATCGCCGAAGGTGATGAACTTGTCGAAGATGGTGCGGATGCCGGCCATGTTGTCGGCGATGTCCGCGTCCGTCAGCATCTTGCGGGCCTCGTCGCGGCCGGTCGGGTCGCCGATGCGGGTGGTGCCGCCGCCCATCAGCACGATCGGCTTGTGGCCGGTCTTCTGGAGCCAGCGCAGCATCATGATCTGCACCAGAGAGCCCACGTGCAGCGACCTTGCCGTGCAATCGAAGCCGATATAGGCGGTGATGGGGCCCTTGGCGGCCAGTTCATCCAGTCCGACAGCGTCGGTCTGCTGGTGGATGAAACCACGTTCTTCGAGCGTCTTCAGGAATTCGGAACGGAACGTTGACATCACTCAAGCCTTCGGTCGATTTGTTCGCTAAGCATCATTCAGGGGCTCGCCCATAGCACACGGAGGCTTGTGTGGGAAATCCAACGATCGACACACCTACCATTGCTGTGGGCCTGATGTCCGGCACCTCGGCGGACGGTATCGACGCCGCGCTGATCGAGACGGATGGCGAGGGGTGGGTACAAGCCCTGGGGGCCATCGAGCTTCCCTATACGGACGAAACCCGCGCCCGCATCCGCGCCGCCACCCACGTCGCGCTGGCTCTGGAGCAGCCCCAGCCGCACGCCGTCATCGATGCCGTGGCGGAGGAGCTGACCCTCCTGCACGCCGAGGCGGTGGAGATGCTGCTGGCGCGCGTCGACGTGCCCCGCGATGCCGTCGGCGTCATCGGCTTTCACGGGCAGACGGTTGCCCACCGGCCCGATCAGGGCTGGACCTGGCAGATCGGCATCGGCGCGCTGCTGGCGGCCAGAACCGGCATTCCCGTGGTGCATGACTTCCGCAGCGCTGACGTTGCCGCGGGCGGGCAGGGTGCGCCGCTCATTCCCGTCTATCACCGCGCGCTGGTGCGGGCGGCGACCCTGCCGCTGCCGGTTGCCGTCCTCAACCTGGGCGGCGTCGGCAACGTCACGTGGATCGGCGAGGGCGAGGCTGACATGCTCGCCTTCGACACCGGCCCCGCCAACGGCCTGATTGATGACTGGATGCTGGCCCACACCGGCCACGCCATGGACAAGGACGGCGCAACGGCCGCCCGGGGCCGTGTGCACGCCGAGATCCTCGCCCGCATGTGCGACAAGGCGTGGTTCAACCTGGCCCCGCCCAAGTCGCTGGACCGGCATGACTTCTCGACTCTTCCCTGCGAGGGGCTGAGCGCGGAGGATGGCGCCGCAACGCTCACCGCCTTCACGGCGGAGACCGTGCGCCTTTCCGTCCAGCACATGCCGAAGCCGCCGCGCCAGTGGTTCGTCACCGGCGGCGGGCGGCGCAACGCCACGCTCATGAAGATGCTGGCCGAACGGCTGGGAGACGTGAGCAGTGTCGATGTTCTGGGCTGGCGCGGCGATGCCATGGAGGCGGAGGGCTTCGCCTACATGGCCGTGCGCAGCCTCAAGGGCCTGCCCATTTCCTTCCCCGGCACCACTGGCGTTGCCGAACCCCTGACCGGCGGCGTGCTGTGCCAGCCCTCTGGCGAGCAGTGCGGCAACCCAGATCAGGGTTAGGCAGACGCAGGCTTACTTCTTCGCTTCGGCTTCGCGGCGCTCGGCCTCGGCGAGCCGGTCGCCCAGCGACTGCAGGGCCTGACCCTTGGCGCCCATGAATTCGCCGCACTGCACGAACAGGGACTGCACCTTCTGCCCGTCCACCGTCTTCAGCGCCTTGGCTTCGTTGAAGGCGGAGGTTTCCATTTCCGCATCGGTCATCCGCCCGCTCACCCGGCCCAGGTAGAACAGGCCCGTCAGCATGGCGATCTGGCGCATGTTCTCGTCCGGCAGGGTCTGCTGCGCGGCCGAGGAAATCAGGAAGCAGCGCATGTCCATGGCAGGCGTCTGCACCGTCGCGGCCGGAGTCTGTGCCTCTGCCTTTGAGGCGGTGTCGGCGGCAAGGCTTGCCGTGGAGGCCGCAAGGGCGGGAATGAGTGCCAGATAACCCAGTTTCAAGGGAGCCTCCGCATGTGATGCGCCGGCATCCGTCCGGCGACTAGTTCATTTGTATTGAAATGAAAACTCTACGTCCGCGCAAACAAAAACGCCGGTCAGCGCTTGGGCGACCGGCGTTTTCATGAACTTTATTCGAGGCGTGTTTTATTGACCCGAGGCCAGACGCATATCGAGGTAGCGGTTCACGGATTCCGTCAGCTGCTCCAGCTCGTTCTCGAAGAAGTGGTTCGCGCCATCGATGGTGTCGTAATCGATGGTGATGTGCTTCTGGGTCTTGAGCTTGTCCACCAGCTTCTGCACCGCAGACGGCGTGACGATCTCATCGGCCGTGCCCTGAACCAAGAGGCCCGAGGACGGGCAGGGGGCGAGGAACGAGAAGTCATACAGGTTGGCGGGCGGCGCAACCGAGATGAAGCCGCGGATTTCCGGACGGCGCATCAGCAGCTGCATGCCGATCCACGCGCCGAAGGAGAAGCCGGCCACCCAGCACTGCTGCGCATCCGGGTTGAACTGCTGCATCCAGTCGAGCGCGGCCGCGGCGTCGGACAGCTCGCCGATGCCGTTGTCGAACGTGCCCTGGCTGCGGCCGACGCCGCGGAAATTGAAGCGCAGGACCGAGAAACCCCGGTTCACGAAATTGTAGAAGAGGTTGTAGACGATCTGGTTGTTCATCGTGCCCCCGAATTGCGGGTGCGGGTGCAGGATGATCGCGATCGGAGCGCCTTTTTGCTTCGCGGGCTGATACCGCCCCTCGATGCGGCCGGCGGGACCAGGGAAGATGACCTCGGGCATTCGGTGCAGACCTCTTGGGTGGCGGGAGGGTCGGGCAGCATGTGCGATCCCGGAGCCCGGCCTTGACTCAAGGCCGCGACATTCCCTACATCCGCTTTAGAATTATTCTAAAGACGGTCGCTCGCGGGTC
>NZ_DATBUP010000188.1:0-3119 GCF_036515995.1 Pedomonas sp.
ATCTGGCCTCGGGCGTCCTCTTCATCCTGGCGCTGCGCGGGCTCTCCAGCCCGACCACCAGCCGCCAGGGCAACATGTACGGCATGATCGGCATGCTGATCGCCGTGGCGACGACCCTCGTCACCCACGAGACGGCCAGCCTGCCGGAAATCGGCGGTGCGCTGCTCATCGGCGGCGGCATCGGCTACATCATCGCCCAGCGCATCGCCATGACGGCCATGCCGCAGCTCGTCGCCGCCTTCCACTCGCTGGTGGGCATGGCCGCGGTGCTGGTGGCGGCTGCCGCCTACTCGAACCCGGAAGCCTTCGCCATCGGCACGGCGGACAACATCAACATCGTTGCCCGCATCGAGATGAGCCTTGGCATCGCCATCGGCGCGATCACCTTCTCGGGCTCGGTCATCGCGTTCGCCAAGCTGAACGGCAACATGTCGGGCACGCCGATCATGCTGCCGGGCCGCCATGTTATCAACCTCGGCCTGCTGGCCGCGATCATCGGCCTCGTCGCCTACTTCTGCGTCGACCAGTCGCCGACCATCTTCTGGACCATCACGGCCCTGTCGTTCGTGATCGGCTTCCTGCTGATCATCCCGATCGGCGGCGCGGACATGCCGGTGGTCGTCTCCATGCTGAACAGCTACTCGGGCTGGGCGGCAGCGGCCATGGGCTTCACCCTGCAGAACTCGGCCATGATCATCACCGGCGCGCTGGTGGGCTCCTCGGGCGCGATCCTGTCGTACATCATGTGCAAGGGCATGAACCGCTCGTTCATCTCGGTGATCGCCGGTGGTTTCGGCGCCGATGCGGCAGCCGCCGCAACCGGCCCGAAGGTCGACCGTCCGCTCAAGCAGGGTTCGGCCGAAGACGCTGCCTTCATCATGAAGAACGCCGAATCCGTCATCATCGTGCCGGGCTACGGCATGGCGGTGGCACAGGCCCAGCACGCCCTGCGCGAACTGGCCGACATGCTGAAGAAGGAAGGCGTTTCGGTGAAGTACGCCATCCACCCGGTGGCGGGCCGTATGCCGGGTCACATGAACGTGCTGCTGGCCGAAGCCAACGTGCCGTATGACGAAGTGTTCGAGCTGGAGGACATCAACTCCGAGTTCGGTCAGGCGGACGTTGCCTACGTGATCGGCGCCAACGACGTGACCAATCCGGCGGCGAAGACCGACAAGTCCAGCCCGATCTACGGCATGCCCATCCTGGACGTGGAGAAGGCCAAGACCGTGCTGTTCATCAAGCGCGGCATGGGTTCGGGCTACGCGGGCGTCGAGAACGAGCTGTTCTTCCGCGACAACACCATGATGCTGTTCGGCGACGCCAAGAAGATGACCGAAGAGATCGTCAAGTCGCTCGGTCACTGAGCCGGGCCATGATTTCCCGGGACAGGGTTCCTGCCCGGGAAACAGTGACTTGCAGACTATGAGAGAGCGCGGGCTTCCGGCCCGCGCTTTTTTCTATGAGCAGGGCTCTGCCGGGGCTTTATGGGAAAAGCGGAGCCTTTCCCCGAAAATATATTGTGAAAATAGCTCCGGCTCGTCAGGTTTGAGCGAAATCGGTGTTGAACGGTCGGAATTTCACGGGCACAGGGGCGACAAGACCGCGGGCGGGCGGTACACACCCCGGAGACGGCTTTGCTTTCGGCAGTTCGGCGCGGTAACAAAGTCATTGTAGTTTCTGGTCAGTCAGAAGGCGTTACCCAAGGCAAGGCATGGAAGCGAACGAGCATTTAGCGGACGAGCGCTCCCCAAGGCAGCGAACCTCCAAGACCTTGTTCCGATGGAAGACCGCAGGCGTCGTGCTGGTGGTCTCGGTCGGGGCCGTCTGGCTGCTGCGCGTTCCGCTGATGAACCTGGCGATTCGCGGCTATCTGGATGCCAAGGGAATCGACGCGGAGGTGGTGGGCGACGAGCTCGGCTTCTCGCGCGTGGAGCTGAAGGACCTGCGGGTCGGCAAGCGCAGCGCGCCGGACCTGACCGCCGAGCGGGCCGAGTTGCTGCTGGAGTGGAACGGCTTCAGGCCCACGGTGCGGGAGATCAGCCTCGACGAGCCGATGCTGAATGCGCGGCTCGACCGGAACGGCCTGTCGTTCGGATCGCTCGACCAGTTCATTCCCGCCAAGTCCACCGAGCCGTTCACCCTGCCGAGCACGGTCGTGAACATCGAGCAGGGCCGGGTGTACGTGGCCACGCCCTACGGCGTGGTGGCCGGGCACATCGAGACCAAGGGCCGGCTTGACCGCGACTTCGACCTGAAGATGCGCGCCCATTCCATTGCGGTGCCGGGACAGCCGGACGAGCTGGAAGAGCTGATTCTCGTCGGCACCGCCAGCAACGGTCCGCAGGGGCTGAAGGCGCGGCTGGAAGGCGGAGCGGCCAGCATCAACATTGCCGGACTGTTCCCCGGCCTGCGCTCGGGCGCGTTCCGCTTCGAGGGCGAAATCAACGGACAGACGGATTTCTCGCGCCTCACGGGCTTCATGAAGGGCACTGCCGAGCGAGTGCTGAAGACCGACGACACGGGCGCGAGCGAGGTGGTGTTCACGCTGAACCTCGATGACCTGCACCTGTCGCAGCACATGCAGCCAACGGACTGGGACGGCACGGCCAAGATCACCGCCGCCGCCGCCCGCGCGGGCGACATGACGATTCAGAAGCCGGACATCGACGTGACGTTCACCGGAACCAACGGCACCGGCACGGGCAGCTGGTCCGCCAGCGCCGGCGCTCTCGAGGGGCCGGGCTTCCGCATCAGCGGCACCCAGGCGGGCGGCCAGCTGGAGGCCAAGCTGAAGAACGGCCCGGCGCTGATCGGCGCGAACGGCGCGATCGCGCTGAAGGACGGCTCCATCCAGCCGGCGCAGCGGGCCAAGCTGCGGGCGCTGTTCGCCACGCTCGACAGCACGCCGCTGGTCGATCTGGCGGGCCAGTCCTCCCGCGCGCTCGACACGGCGCTGCAGGGCTTCAGCGCGGCGACCCGCTTCAACGCGACGTGGCGGCAGGGTTTCGGCGAGATCATCGTGCCGGGCGGCGTGGAAGTGGTCGGCCGGGGCGGGGTGCGATTGGCGCTCATCGAGACCGACGAGCGCTTGCTGCACGTGGAGCTGCCCTCCGGCA
>NZ_DATBUP010000189.1:0-30854 GCF_036515995.1 Pedomonas sp.
CGACGTGGGCGAAAAACCGGTACGGAGCAGAGCGTCACGAAGAGGTTGGAGAATAAGGCACAGCACCCAGCCGAGAATGAACGGGACGGCGCTGCCGCCAAGCACGATCAGAACCGCAATGATGCCCGCAATCAAGAGACCGGGCGCCAGACCCGGCGTTGACCGCTCCCGAGGAGTTGCCACGTACCGCCACTATCCCTCTTCTAAAGGCCGAGCTTCCGCTCAATCCCGACCAACGCCTGAAATCTGCCCTTTCCCGTATGCCGCCCCGGACCTTGCGGCCCGACCGAGCGGCGCTTCGAATTACTTTCTGGTTTCGGCTGCTTTCGCTGCGAAAAGCGCCCAAGCTTAAAAACCGTTCTAGGGATACGCGCCGGGGCTGTTGCCGTTCCGTGCTGGTTGGCGGGCAGATTCCGGGCAAGCACTGCGCCGCCGGGGAACTGCCGGCGGGGGATCTTCGTTCTGCGGCGAAGGCGGCTCTGCCTGCAGGGCGGGGTTGCCGCGAGAGGGATCGCTCCCCTTTCCTGCCGGAGTGCAAAGGAGACGCACAATGAAAAAGAACGACAACTCCCAGACCAGGCTTGCCGTCACTGCCCTTGCCCTCGTGCTTGGCCTGGGTGCGCTGACCGCATGCAACACCACCGAGGGTGTTGGCAAGGATATGCAATCCGCAGGCGAAGCGGTGAGCGATGCCGCGGACGACGCCAAGGACTAAGGAATTATTTGACGAAAACGACAAAGCGCCGGCTCCAAACGGGGCCGGCGCTTTGTTGCGTCATGCCGTGCGCGACACGCCCGTTGCGGCGGCTGCGCTGGATGGGAATTACGACACGTCGATAGCCTGACCGATGGTCGCCTTCACCACGCGGCGGTCGAACGGCTTGGTGATCAGGAAGGCAGGCTCCGGCCGCTCGCCCGTCAGCAGCCGCTCCGGGAAGGCCGTGAGGAACACGACCGGCACGTTGAACTGCTTGAGGATTTCGGTGACGGCTTCCAGACCCGAGCTGCCGTCCGCCAGCTGGATGTCCGCCAGGATCAGCTCCGGATGGCCGGTGCTGGCCAGTTCCACCGCTTCGGTGTGGGTGGAGGCGACGCCGACCACGGTATGACCCAGCTCCTCGATGAGGTTTTCCAGATCCATGGAAATGATGGGCTCGTCCTCGATGATCAGAACCCGGAGAGCCGAGCGCTCGTCGATCTCCGCCAGAGCGGAGTTGACCAACTCTTCCACGTCGCTCTCGTCGCGATCCATGATCCGCGCCGCTTCCTCGTAGGTGAACCCCTCGAGCGTGGTCAGCAGCAGCGCCTGACGGGAATCGAGCGACATTTCCGTGGAGCGGTAAAGCTGCGGCAGCATATCTCCGGTTCCGCCACCGTTCACGACCGAGCGATCGCCGATCTGCATGAAGGTTGAGGACAGGATGGTCTGGAACAGATGATACAGCGTGATCCGCATCTCGTTAGGACGGCGGAACATGCTCGTGTCTTCCAGAATAACTTCCAGACAGGCCCGTACGAAGGCATCGCCCGCTGCCTGAGTGCCCAAAAGCGCACGCGCATAGCGTCTCAGATGCGGCAGATGTACCTGAATTTCCTTGGCTATCGACACATGTCCCTCTTTGCTGCTTCCGGCCGGATTGTCCGTGGCCTTGTCTTGGGGGGACAAAAAGACCCCGCCCCAGCGTAACGCTCAACACGCTGAAAGGTTGCAAAACCACGGAAGGCTCTTGCAAGCGGAACCGGACCCAATGGCAGAACACAGGCCGCGCTGCCCGAACTTCGCAATTACTGTCTGTCGCTGGTAAGAAACAGAACTCCCCGCTTCGGCCGGAAATTTATACGGATACGAGGGGAAACGCAAAGGGCGATTATGTCCTTGCGTGAAAACTGGATCCACCTATGCAATAAAATCAGCGGGACAGAAGCTTTGCTGTTGCATTGGAAGATGTCCGCACACACTATTCCGGCCCAAACACGAGGCGGCCGCTGGCGGGCCTTGTCTATAATTGGGCTACAATACTGGGGAGGGGAACGGCATGGCTCTGGAAGCAATGCTGGAGTCTTCATTCGGGACGGGCGACCTCGTGCTTTCGGCAGCACCTTACTCTCTGTCTCCGTTACCGGAGGCGGCGCATGACATGGCCGTGAGCGCCCCTGCCCTTGGCAACCTGATCATGCTGGTTGGTTTTCTGCTGACCTTGCTGGCCACTTTTGCGCTCGCCCTTCTGCACGCCACGCAGCCGTGGCGGCATTTCAGCATTTTCCTGAACGGCATTGCACTTGCCTGCGGTGTCGGCCTGCTGGCTGGGGAAATTGCCCTGATCATGGTGCCAGCCGACAGCCTCGATCTGCTGCGCGGTGCCGCGGGACTGTTCGCGGCGGTTGCGGTGCTGTCGCTGTGGCCGGCCCTGGTCGGCCTCGGTGCGCGGGACAATGGCCGTCTGGCAAACAGCGGCGCGCAAGGCCACGCCCTGATGGGCGGAGCGGCCATGGCCCTGCCGCTGACCGCAACGCCGGGCGGCCCACTGAGCCTTGAGGATGCGCTGACGGGTAGCGGCGCGACGATCTTTGCCCGTGCGCCGGACCTGAGCGAGCGCTGGACGGTGCCGCGCCTGGGCGACGCGGCTGCCAGCCCGCCTGCCGCTCCGCTGCTGGAGCGGATCAGGACCACTCTCCAGAATGCCTTCTCGCGGCAGGCTCCGGTGGCGGATCGGTTCCGGACGGACGACCCGCAGGGCAAGCCGCGCTGGTACGAGCTGGCGGTGCGCCCCGGCCGGTTCAGCGACGGGCAGAACGGCGCAATCGGCCTGCTGATGGACGTGACGCGCCACCGGGAGGCGGAGACCCAGACCCGCCACCTGCTGCAAGAGGCCACCCACCGCACCAAGAACCTGCTGACCATCATCCAGAGCGTGGCGCGCATGAGCGCCAAGACGCTGGGCCTGCCCGCCAATGCGATCGAGCCGTTCAACGCCCGGCTGCAGGCCATCGCCATGAGCTATGACCTGCTGGTGCGGGAGGAATGGGACAGCGTGCCGCTGACCGACCTGCTGCACAGCCAGCTCAACCATACGCTGGGCAATGCGGCGGCCCGCGCCAGCACCTCGGGCCCGGCCCTGCGCCTCCGGCCGACGGCGGTGCAGACGCTGGCCCTCGCCTTCCACGAGCTGGGTGCCAAGGCCATGGTGCAGGGCGCCATGGCGGCACCGGGCGGGCGGCTGCGCATTTCATGGGAAGACGCCACCATGCGCGACGGAAGCCCGGGCTACCGGCTGGTGTGGCAGGAGCTGGGCCATGGGCCAGACGTGCCGGCGGAGCACCGCAACTACGCGCGCGACATTCTGGAGCGGCTGACGCCCCGCGGCCTGCGCGGCGAGGTTGCCGCGAGCCAGACCGACGAGGGTTTCCGCTGGGAGCTGCGCTTCCCGGCCAGCAACGTGATGCCGCCGAGGCAGGAGGGTTAACCCCCTCGCTGCCTGCGCTGGCGAAAGATCGGGGCGCTGCAGATCGAGGCGCTACAGGGAGCGCAGCGCCTCGACGAAGGCCGGAACATCGGCCAGTTGCAGCCCCGCCACGTTGATGCGGCCGGAATCCGCCATGTAGACGGCTCGCTCCGAGCGGAGTTTGAGCACCTGCTCCTTGCTCAGCGGCAGGGTGGAGAACATGCCCTTCTGCGCACCGACCGCCTGCAGATCGACCGGTCCGGCCTGCCCGTGCCCGGCAAGCGCCGCACGGATGCCGCTGACGCGGCGCTGCACGTCCTCCAGCTCCTCGCGCCACTGGCGGGTGAGACCATGGTCCTCAAGGATGAGGCGCACGGTCGCCGCGCCGTGATCGGGCGGCATGGACCAGCTGGTGCGGGCGTGCCCGGCCATGTGAGACGTGGCGATGGCCGCCGTCGCCCGGTCCGGCGTCAGCACATAGAGCGCGCCGACACGATCGCGGTAGAGACCGAAGTTCTTCGAGCAGGAGACGGCGACGACCACCCCGGCCCCGCGTCCGGCCATGAGGCGCACGCCGTGCAGATCCGCCTCCAGCCCGTCGCCCAGGCCATGGTAGGCGAGATCGACGAAGGGCAGCAGGCCGCGCTGCTCGATGACGTCGGCCACCTGCGCCCATTGCTCGGGCGTCAGGTCCGCGCCCGCCGGGTTGTGGCAGCAGCCGTGCAGCAGCACGGCATCGCCCGGCTCGGCCTGATCGAGCGCGGACAGCAGCGCGTCGAACTGCACGGTCTGGGTGGCGAGGTCGAAATAGGGATAGGTCGCGATCTCCAGTCCCGCCGCGCGGAAAATGGGCGCGTGGTTGGGCCAGGTGGGCAGGCCGAGCCAGATGCGCCGCTGGGGCAAAACTTCATGCAGCAGATCCGCCCCGATGCGCAGCGCGCCCGTGCCGCCCGGCGTCTGGATGGAGGCGAAGCGGGTGGCATTCTCCCGCCAGATGGAGCCGAAGACGAGCCCGCCCAGCAACTCGAGGAAACCGGCGTCTCCGTCCGGCCCCAGATAAGACTTGGTGCCCTGCGTCTCGAGCAGGCGGCGCTCGGCGGCCTTCACCGCGTCGAAGATGGGCGTGTGCCCCGCCTCGTCCTTGTAGACGCCGACGCCGAGATCAAGCTTGAACGGACGGGTGTCTTCCGCGAACAGGCGAATGAGCCCCAGCAAGGCATCCGCCGGCCGGGCTTCCAGTGTCTGGAACATGTCATCTCCCCAGAAGATGGGTTTTTCTGCATTGCCAACAGGTGTGCTATCGGAACGGCGGAAAATCAACCGGGGCACGGTTGGAGGCCCTTGCCTGAAAACGCCCCCCTACCCGCTCTCCGGGGCCAACCCCCGTATTCGCATGAAGTTTTTTCAGGTGCGCCGCCACCAAAGGCCACGCCGTTCGTTCCGACAGTGAGACTGTCCGGAGCAGACCTGCGCCGGTGAACCGAAAGCCATGGAGTTGGTTGGGCCATGCTGAGCGCCATCGTCTCCGCAATTTCGTTGTTCCTCGTCGGCGTAACCCTTCTTCCCCTGATCAAGAGCGGCCGATGGTGGATCCGGATCTGGGACTTCCCCCGCCAGCAGCTCTCCTTGCTTCTGGCGCTGGCGCTGGCAGCCCAGCTCGTCCTGTGGCCGGATGAGCCGCTCGGGATGGCGCTGGCGCTAGCAACGGCCCTGTGCCTGCTCTGGCACCTGCGCTGCATCTTCCCCTATACCCGCCTGCGCCGCACACAGGTGAAGGCTGCCGGGCGCGGCTCTCCGCCAGATCAGCGCATCCGGTTGCTCATTTCCAACGTCTATCAGGACAACAAGCACGCCCATGGCCTGTTCCGCACCATCGCCTCATTCGACCCGGACGTGCTGCTGGTGGTGGAGGCGGACGAGTGGTGGAACCGGCGGCTGTCCGCCTACCGGCACCGGTATCCGCACCATGTGCTGCATCCGCTGAGCAATACCTACGGCATGCTGCTGTTCTCCCGGCTGGAGATCATCGAGGCCGAGGTGCTGGAGCGGGTGACGCAGGACATCCCCTCGATCCGGGCGCTGATCCGGTTGCGCTCGGGCAAGATCATCGAGCTGCACTGCATGCACCCGGAGCCGCCGCAGGTGGGCGCGGATGTGGACGAGCGCAACGCCGAGCTGCTGATGGTGGCGAAGGAGACCGTGCAGAGCCAGTATCCGGTGATCGTGTGCGGCGACATGAACGACGTGGCCTGGTCGCACACCACCAAGATGTTCCAGCGCCTGAGCGGCCTGCTCGACCCGCGCATCGGCCGCGGGCTGTTCTCAACTTTTGACGCCCGGCGCTGGTATGCGCGCTGGCCGCTGGACCACGTGTTCCATGACAAGCGCTTCCTCCTGAACCAGCTGCAGCTGGGCAGCTACATCGGCTCTGACCATTTCCCGATCTTCGTTGAGCTGGTGTACCAGCCCGATGCGCAGGAGCTTCAGGAAGAGCCGGAACGGGCCGATGCCAGCGACCAGCGCGAGGCCGCCAAGACGATCCGCGAGGGCAAGAACGCCGCACGTGAGGCGGAACGAGAGCCGGCGGACGAGGTGGTGGCGGTTGTCAGCCAGCCGGGCTGAGCTGTTCAGGTTCTGCGCGTCCAGGGAACAGCCCTGTCAGGGGGTCATATCAGGGGGGCAGGGCTGCAGGGCCTTTGTGCGCCCCCGTTTCTCCGCGATACTGCACCGCCGCGATGAGAGAAGGGCAGCCATGAACCTATTCGACCTGACGGGCAAGACGGCCATCATCACCGGCTCCTCGCGCGGCATCGGCCGGGCCATTGCCGAACGGCTGGCCGAGCACGGGGCTCAGGTGGTGATCTCGTCGCGCAAACAGGACGCCTGCGAGACCGTGGCCGGCCGCATCAACCAGACCTACGGGGAGAAACGCGCCATTGCCGTTCCCGCCAACATCTCGTCCAAGGACGATCTGCAGCGGCTTGCGGACACGGCGAATCAGGTATTCGGCAAGGTGGACGTGCTGGTGTGCAACGCCGCCTCCAACCCATACTACGGGCCGATGGCGGGCATTACCGACGAGCAGTTCCGCAAGATCTTCGAGAACAACGTGCTGGCCAACCACTGGCTGATCTCGATGATTGCGCCGCAGATGACGGAGCGGGGCGATGGGTCGATCATCATCATCTCCTCCATCGGCGGCCTCAAAGGCTCACCCATCATCGGGCCGTACAATGTCTCCAAGGCCGCGGATTTCCAGCTGGCCCGCAACCTTGCCGTGGAATACGGCCCCTATAACGTCAGGGTGAACTGCATCGCGCCGGGGCTGGTGCAGACGGACTTTGCCCGCGCCCTGTGGGAGAATCCGGACACCCTGCGCGCGGCCACCGCCGACAAGCCGCTGCGGCGCATCGGCCAGCCGGACGAGATTGCCGGGGCGGCGGTGTATCTGGCCGCGCCCGCCTCCTCCTTCATGACCGGCCAGACGATCGTGGTGGACGGCGGCGCGACGATCGTCTGATGCAGGCGTCTGATGGGGGCGGGCGGCTCCCCATGCCTTCCCACCTCCCCCGCCGGAAGCGGAACTGCTGTGGCCGCGCATCGTTGCTACCATGACGCGCCCGGTTGCACCGCGCGGGCGCACAATCCGAAAGGGAGGTATCATGGCTGGCGAAACACAGGATACGGGCACCAGCGACAGCACCTATGATCTGGTGAGCGTGCTCTACCACTGCCTGCAAGGGGTGGAGATGTACGAGGTCTATGCCGCCGATGCGGAAGACGACGAAGAACTCGCCCGCTTTTTCGAGGAAATTACGCAGCAGGAACGTGAGCGCGCCGAGCGCGCCAAGCAACTGCTGGCGGCCCGCCTGAACCGCAGCTGAAACGCTCCCCCTGCATCAAGCCATGCCCGAAACGAAATGAACGGGCGCGCATAGCCGTACTCTCATGCAAAATATGACCGGACAATTAAGTATTATTGGTAATTGACGAAATAATTAATGTGCATGAGACTGGCGCCGTTCGCGCGGCGGCCTATTTTGCCATCGCGCATGATCATCTCTGTGTTGAGATGGGGAGAAGCATGGGAAGATTGCAGGGGAAGACCGTCCTCCTTGTGGAGGACGAGCCGATCGTCGCCATGCTGGTGGAAGATATGCTGGCTGGTCTTGGTGCGCAGGTGGTAGGTCCCGCCGCGCAGTTGACTGAAGCGATTGAGTTGGCAACGAGTGCACAGTTCGATGTAGCTGTGCTGGACGTGAAGCTGGGTGGGGACAGCAGCGCGAAGGTGGCTGAAATGCTGCGTGAGCGGGCGATCCCCTACGTTCTGGCGACCGGATTTGACAATCCGGCGCTCGGTTCGGGCGCTCCGGTGCTGCAGAAGCCCTATCTTCAGGAGGACCTGGAGCGGGTGCTTGAGCAGGCTCTGGAGAACAGCGAGGCCAATGGACGGGCCGCACACGGCTGAGAGTCGACCGGCAGGGCGCAAGGCCCTGCCGCAGCGCACAGGCGCTTCTGAAGAACCACCCCCAACCTGACAGGGGGCCTATCGCCCCCGCCACTGATACCCTCCGACAGTTGGCTGACCGGGTTGGCTGCCCGATCGTCTGCTTTTACGGGCGCGCCGACACTGACTGGCTGTTTCCCCCAGATCCGTCAGGCAGCATCCTGCCGGGTCCGCTGCGTCTTCAGGCTCATGCCCTCCCTCACCCGAAGGCCGTTGTGAATGGCCGTGGCCGCGATGGCAGCATGGCCGGTGGCGACACTCACCTGAGCCAGACCAACCACCACGTCTCCGGCTGCATAGAGGCCAGGCACGCTGGTCTGCTGGTGGGTATCCACCCTGACGCAACCGCCCTCATCCATTGCCGCGCCGAGCGATGCTGCCAACGTTGAGCGGGGATTGCTGCCAAGGGCCGCATAGATGGCGTCGAACGTCCATGTCTCGCCCTTGCCGGCAACGACGGCACGGATCTCGTTGCCATCAAGGACGATCTCTTCGGCCGGATCCCTGACGACGGCGATGCCCGCAAGGCGCAGGCGCTCGCGCACGTCTTCTCTCAGATCCAGCGGATCGCCCTGGGTCATGAGGGTGACGTCATCGCTATAGTTGCGCACGAACAGGGCTTCTTCCGCGCCCTTCTCGCCCTCACCCACCACACAGACCTTCTTGCCGATCACTTCGTAGCCATCACAGATCGGGCAATAGCGCAGGATGCCCCGGCGCAGGGCCTGCCGGAGGTAGGGCAGCTCCGGCTCTTCATCCGTCATGCCCGTGGCGAGCAGTATGTTATGCGCCACGAGGGTCCGCTCGCCCTCGATGGGCCCGGCCTCGTCGCCCTGCTCGCGATTGGGCTGGCCTGTGCCGGCCTGCGGACTGCCGATCCGGATCTCGAAACCGCCGCCGTCCGTCTCCTCCCGGCGGGCGATCCGCATGACCTCGCCGCGCTCGATGCGCGCGCCGTAGCGCTCCGCCTGATCGCGCAGGCGTGCCAGATAGGCTTCACCGGTAATCCCTTCAGGAAAACCCGCCATGTTATGAGACAGGGGTATGCGCGCGGCGCGGGACTTGCCTGCGTCCACCAGCAGGCAGTTGCGCCGGAAGCGGCCGAGGTAAAGGGCCGCCGTCAGCCCGGCCGGACCTCCTCCGATAATGAGACAGTCCAGCACATCTTCCGATTTGTCAGCCATGACCCGGCACTCCCGAGAACGCCGCGCCTGAAACCCATGAGCAAGAGGCGCGCTTGCTCCTGCGGAACATCTCCCCGGCCAGAGGGTTCCGTCGTCACACTTGAGGGAGGCGGCAATGAACACGCGCAGTTTTGCCCTTTACTTCGGCATCCTGTTCCTGCTTGCGGGCATTGCCGGTTTCATACCGGCATTTTTGCGGGAGCCCCTCGCCCACCATCCGCCCATGGCGGTGGATGAAGGCTATGGCCGGCTGTTCAACCTGTTGCCGGTCAACATCCTGCATAACCTGGTGCACATTCTCTTCGGCATATGGGGCCTGCTCGCCTTCCGCCGGTTCTCTGCCGCACTGTTCTATGCGCGCAGCGTTGCCATCGCCTATGCGCTGCTGGCGGTCATAGGCCTCATTCCCGGCCTCAACACGCTGTTCGGCCTCGTGCCGCTGTTCGGCCATGACGTCTGGTTCCACGCGCTGCTCGCGCTGGTTGCTGCCTACTTCGGGTTTATCCAAAAGCCGCAGGAAGACCGGAAAACCGCCTACCCCGAGCAATCGTGAGAGGTAGGCGTGAGAGGCGGGCTAACCCCGCCTCAGGCCTGGCTGGCCTTTGCGGGCGCACGCTCATCCACTACGAGCGGATGGCCGTCAGAGACCAGCGGCAGGGAGCTGCGGCTGACGCCGCCCCGCAGACGGCGCGGCTTGACCTCTTCGAGGAACCCACCGGCAACCAGCCCGTCGACCACCTGGCGGTCATCGTCATCCGCCACTTCGGCATGGCTGAAGGCGGTCTTTACATCGCGCGGGCGGGGTTCGGCCAGCCGAACCGGGAACCAGCCGCCATCTTCGCTGACCAGAATGAGTCCGCCTACACGGTCCTGCAGCTGGTCGCCGGGCTGGGCCTCGATGCGCTCATAAACCCGCTCGGCCAGCCGGTGCGCCGCCTCATCGGGCGCTGCGGGCTGAAAATCGGCATTCACGTAAACATTGCTGAGACGGCGGCCCACCGGACGGTAGAGCATGGTGGGCTTCACAACGGCAAAGGCTTTCCTGGCGGGCGGGAGGGATCTCACGCAGCATGTCTCCGGGTCTAGGGGACTCGATCGCAAGGCAAGCGCATCGATGCCCCCGGTTGCGGGGCACGGCATTTTCCCGAACGCGCCCGCCAAAGAACTGCAGCGGCGGGCTCCATGAAAAATGCATCAAAAGGTCGGTCTGACTACGTATAGAACGCATGAGAACCCGGTCCGGGGGCGGAAAAAATTAACCATAAGGGACGAAGCGCTCCGCAGGCGCCGTTTCAATGTAGCGCCTGACTTTGCCTGCTTGTAGCAGGCTGGGGCCCTAAACCTTTTAGTGGCCGCAGAGTTCCGTATCGCCGCAGGGCTCACGCCGTGCTCGAAAGCCGCGCCGTTTGCTGGTCGCACTTTCTTAAACGCAGGGCTCACGCCCTGCTCGAAAGTTGCTCACTCGCCGCCGGTGATCGGCTGCTCGGCATCACGCGCGGCGATCAGGGCCTTGGAGGGGAAGCCGTCCAGCACGAGGCCGCGCGTCTTCACGCCATCAACGAAGGTTTCCAGATAGGCGGGCATGAGGGAATGGAACGTCGGCGAGTAGCCGTTGGTCAGGAACACCGCACCCGACTTCTGCGCAGGCACCATGACGATCTGGGCGATGTAGCCCTGCACCACGCCCGTGTGCCATACGACCTCGACGCCGTCGATGTCGAGCGTGCGCCAGCCGTAGCCGTAACGAGCCGCCTTCACCCCCTCATAGCGGGGCCGGGCGCGGTACAGTTCCTTGGGCGTGTTCACCCGCGGCTTGTGGATGGCCTCCAGCACATCATGCGGCAGCGCCTGCGGGGCCATGCCGAGCTGGGCCATCAGCCACTTGGCCATGTCACGCGCGGAGGCGTTGACGCCCGCCGCCGCCGGAACGCCGTAATAGGCCGGCTTGACCGTGACCTCGCGCCAGCGCTTCTCACCGATGCGCACATGGGGATGCGCCCAGTTCTCGTCCTTCTGGAGGCCTTCCATGCCGATGGAGGCGCGGTGCATGTAAAGCGGCGTGAAGATGCGCTTCTGCACCAGATCAGGGTAGCTGAGGCCGGTGCGGGCCTCCAGCACGGGCGCAACCAGATTGTAGGCGACGTTCTGGTAGCCGTAGCAGCTGCCCGGCGGGCAGGACAGCGACAGCTGGGACAGGCGGGAGACGATCTCGGCCGGCGGCACGCCCGCTTCCAGCAGATCGTCATACGCATTGTGCGGCAGGCCGACCCGGTGGCTGACCAGATCCCCCACGGTGACGTTGTTGCGGCTGGCCCCCAGCGACACCTTGGGCAGCACCTGCCGCACGGGCGTGGACCAGTCGACAAAATGCTCCTTCACCATCAGGCCGGCGACGGTGGAGGCGAAGGCCTTGGACAGGGAGGCGATGCGGAACACGGTCTGGTCGTCGACCTGGCCGCCGTCCGTCTGGCTGCGGCGGCCATAGCCGCGCACCAGCGACAAGTGGCCCTTGTCCACCATCGCAACGGAGATGCCGAGGAAATCGCCTTCGGCCACCCGGTTGCGCAGAAAGCGATCGAACGCCTTGACGCGGGCGTCCTTCTCCGGATCAGGCTGGTTGGAATCAAGCGCGACAAGACGCGGCGGCTGGGACCCCGAAGCCGCAACCGCAGGTGCAACCGTGACGGAGGACAGGGTCATCGCCGAGGCGCAGGCGAGCGCCAGCGACCGGCCCAGGGCCTTCCAGAGCACCCGGCAAACAGTTCCCTGCTCACTTCCGCTGTTGCGGCCCGCCCGAAGCCGCAGACTGCTGCGTCGCATCACATCCTTGCCTTTGTCCTGAACAATATCAGGAATACAGGAACATGCGCTGGAATGCCAAGCCCCGTTGAGCGCAACCTGACTCGGCTGAACGCAAACGGGGCAAGGTCCAGGGCCCCGGTTCGCAGTGGGAGGTCCCGGGTGGGTCCTGCGGAACAGTCTTGGCTGCCAAGCTTTCTGCAAAGCGTGAGCACGCAATTAACAGACTGGAATGCCTCGGCCTTCGCCGATCTTGCCGCCGCCACCAAGGCCGGACGCACGATTCTGTTCGCCGGGGCAGGCCTTTCGATGAGCGTGGGGTTGCCCTCGTGGAAGGAGCTGATCGACTACATGCGGGCCGAACTGGATGTTCCGGCCGATGATCCCAAGAGCGACGTCACCTACCAGACGCTGGCGGAGTACTACCGGCTGCGGCAGGGCAGCATCGGCCCGCTGCGCAGCTGGATGGACCGGACATGGAGCATCTCGGAAGCCAAGGTGCGCAAATCCAAGATCCACGAGCTGATCGTCTCGCTGGACTTCCCGATTCTCTACACCACCAACTACGACAACAATCTGGAGGTGGCCTACAAGCTGCATAAGCGGGAGTTCGTCAAGATCACCAACGTGCGGGACCTGACCCGCGCCAGCGACGGCGTGCCCCAGATCGTGAAGTTCCACGGCGATTTCTCCGACGACCAGTCTCTGGTGCTGACGGAGACCGACTACTTCGATCGGCTGGAGTTCAATTCCCCGCTCGACATCAAGTTCCGCTCCGACACGCTGGGGCGGACGCTGCTGTTCATCGGCTACAGCATGTCGGACCTGAACATCCGCCTCCTGCTGCACCGCTTGTGGAAGACCTGGCAGGCCAGCGGGCGGGAGAAGGACCGGCCCCACTCCTTCCTGTTCGCCCATCGGCCCAGCCCGGTGCAGACCGCCGTGCTGGAGCAGTGGGGCATCACCGTGCTGACGGAGGACGAGCCCAACCCGGAAGCGGCGCTGCTGAGCTTCCTCACCCGCCTGAAGAAGGCAACGGAGGAGCTGAAGGAGCCGAAGGGCTAGGCTGGCGGTTTACGCTGGCGGGCGGCCGCGGCGCAGGCGCTTCGCCCCCTGTTCGAGCACGAGGCGTTCCAGCCCGTCCGGCCGGCCGGAGATCCACCAGAGCAGCAGGGCCGCCACGGTATAGCTGACCGCGCCGGTGATCATCTTGACCAGCAGCAGCCCGACCGGGCCGGACAGCGCCGGGCTGCCGGAGCCCGCCGCAAGACCCGCCACGGCGGTGACGGCGGCGATCATCAGCCCGCTGGCCCCCAGCGGCCGCCAGATCGCACCGATGAGCGGCAGCAGGCGCACCGAGCTGAGCCGCACCAGCCAGAACATGCAGGTGAGCGCGGCGATGATGCCGACCACCGCCTGCACCCACGCAACGCCCGCCGTGCCTGCCTGCTGCACCGCCCAGACCGCCCCGCCGACGAAGAGAACGGCCTGCATCCAGCCGGTAATGGCGTTGAAGCGGTAGAAGCCGAGCACGGTCAGCATGCTGCCCGAGACGGCGCTGATGGCGCGAGTGGTGGCGAAGATGGCAAGGATCTGCACCAGGGGCACCACCCCGCCCCACTGCGTGCCGAGCCACAGCCGCACCACTTCCGGCGCGACGAGGGCAAGGCCGACGCTGACCGGCGTTGCCACCATCAGCGTGCCCGCGAGCGCCTTGAGGAAGGCGCTGGCGGCGCGCTCGGGATTATCGGCCAGCTGAGCAAAGCCGGGCACCAGCACGCGGTTCAGCGGCATGACCAGATCGGTGGTTGCCAGATCCGCGATCTCGGACGCCTGCGCGTAGAAGCCGATGTCCGACGGCGGCACGTAGCGCCCGAGGATGAACGTGCCGGAGCGATTCTGGAGAAAATGGGCGATGCCGTTGATGAGATTCCACTGGGAGAAGCCCCAGATGCTGCGCGCCCGCGCCAGCGACAGCCTGGGCCGGTAATCGCTCACCACATAGCTGAGGCCGACGGTGAAGGCGGAGCGGAACAGCTGCGCCAGCACCAGCGAGTAGTAGTTGCGGAAGATGAACGCCAGCGTGATCGAGACCACGACCGCCGCCACCTGCGTGGTGAGATTGTAGCGGAAGTCCTTGTCGAACTGGAGCTTCTTGCGGAAGTCTATGGTGCCGATGTTCTCGAGGCCCTGCACGAAGACAGCGGCCGCGGTGAAATACACCAGCGTGCCGATGCGGGCGTCATTGTAGTAGTCCGCAGCGAGCGGCCCGCAGGCGGCAACGAGGATGGCGATGGCCGCCCCCTGCATCAGCCGGATGGTCCAGCTGGTGTCATAGTCCGCCCGGTCCGCGTGCTTGTTGCGCAGGAGCGCCCATTCCACCCCGAAGTCCAGCAGAACGCCGGTCAGCGCCACCACGGCCATGGCCATGGCGACAAGGCCGAAGTCGGCGGGTGTCAGGATGCGGGCAATGACGGCGATGTTGATGAGACCAAGCAGGCGCACGCCCCAGCGCATGCCCACCGTCCAGAGGGTGCCGCGCAGAACCGAACCGGCGAGCGGCCTGGCAGATTCCGCCGAGCCGGGTTGCTGCGCGCCTTGACTGTCCGTCATTCCGTTAATCCACTACCGCCCCGCTGGAACCGCGCAGGCGTAGAACACCTTGGCACTCCATGCAATGAGGCGTGCGCAGGCTCAAAGATCCGGGCCGCGCGAGGCTGGACCTGCCGTTGCGACCGGCACGGCCGCAGGGCGCAGGCCGCGCAGCCACATGGACACGGTTTCACGGACCAGGTGGCGGGTGTAGGACAGATAGCGATGACCGCCGCCGCCGATCATGGAGGCGACGTGATCGCGCCATGCCCGCCCGATGTTCTGCCGCCCCAGTTCAAGCTCGGCGCAGTCATGCAGGGCAGCGGAGCGCTTGCGGCGCAGCTTGGCGCGAATGTCCCGGCGCGTGACTTCGCTGGCGATTTGCGCCATCACCACGGGCTCGGCCCGCACGAACGCGGGGCTGGCCGTTGCCTGCTCCGCCGCGCCGATGTGGTAGATGAAGGTCTTGCAATCAATGCGGCTGACGCGGCAGTGCATGGTCATGCGCATGCCGAGCTGGGTCAGCTCCATGTAGTTGGGCAACCCCTCGAACAGGGCAACCGGGACCCCTGCCGTGCGGCAGTAGAGGCCGCCGGACGCCGCCCAGTTCTCATACAGCAATGCCAGCGCGTGATCCTCGCCGTAGCCCATGAGATTATCGTGCTTGACGCTGAGGTTGCCGCCGATTTCGATCAGGCCGTTGGTGGCGACCACGTCAGCACCGGCCTCCAGCACCTCCATGACCGGGGCGAGGCAATCCGGCAGCAGTTCGTCATCATCATCCAGCAGGCTGAAGTACGGCGTCTCCACATGGCTCACGCCCAGCAACCTGGCGTGGGCAACACCGGGAACGGGCGTGCGGATCAGCCTTACCGAGGGGTCAGCCTCCAGCCGGGCGATGAGGCGCGGATCGAAACGGTTGCCGTTCACGACCACCAGCGCAACGCAGGGCACTGCAACCTGCGCCTGTGTGCTGGCAATGGCGCGCAGCAACTCTGGGCGCACGCCCAGCGTGGGAATGATGACTGAAAGCACGGGAGCGCTCACGACAACCATGCTCCCACGCGCTTACAAGACCCGATCAGGGCACGACCCGCCCGGAAACCCACCATAGCCTCTCAATCACAGACCCGTTTTCGCAGGTGGGCGGCCCGCCTTGCCGCTCTTCCCGCGATATTAGAAAATTTTCGTTATCGTAACAGAATAGCTCGTTACGGTCCAAGTATGTTGCATAAATTGTATTAGCAATGGATGAACCCAAGGGCCGCTCCGGTTTGCCCTTGCAAACCGCGCGGTAATGCCGCAAAGGCTCTGCCTTCGTCGGACCCGGCACTGCCGGGTGGCTCGGCCGGGCGCCTATCCCTCGGACAACCGCATTTCGCGTCTGATTGAAATTCCGCCGCATGTTTTGCGAGGCGGGCTGACGCGAATATCGACTTCAGGTTCTAAACAAACCATGACCTACTTGTCTTCGCTTCGCCGCGAATGGCTTTCCAATCCGCGTGCTGACATTCTGGCCGGACTCGTGGTGGCTCTGGCCCTCATTCCGGAAGCCATCGGCTTTTCCATCATCGCGGGGGTCGACCCCAAGGTCGGGCTCTATGCCTCCTTCTCCATCGCGGTCATCACCGCGCTGGTGGGTGGGCGGCCCGGCATGATCTCGGCCGCCACCGCCGCCGTTGCCGTGCTGGTGACGCCGCTGGTGCGGGATCACGGCATTCAGTACCTGTTCGCCGCCACCATCCTGATGGGCATCATTCAGATCATGGCCGGTTTTCTGCGGCTGGACCTCCTGATGCAGTACGTCTCCCGCTCGGTGATGACCGGGTTCGTCAACGCGCTGGCCATCCTCATCTTCATGGCCCAGCTGCCCCAGCTGATCGGCGTCACGTGGGTGACCTACGTGATGGTGGCCGCGGCGCTTGCCATCATCTACCTGTTCCCGCGCGTAACCCGCGCCGTGCCGTCCCCGCTGGTGGCAATCGTGCTGCTGACCGCCATTTCCATCTACTGGGGGCTGAACGTGAACACGGTGGGCGACATGGGCCAGCTGCCCTCCGCCCTGCCCACGTTCCTCATCCCCGATGTGCCGCTGACGCTGGAGACGCTGCAGATCATCCTGCCCTATTCGCTGACCATGGCGGCGGTAGGCCTGCTCGAATCCCTGCTGACGGCCCAGATCGTCAACGACCTGACCGACACCTCCTGCAACAAGCGGCAGGAGTGCAAGGGCCAGGGCATCGCCAACTTCTTCACCGGCTTTCTCGGCGGCATGGGCGGCTGCGCCATGATCGGCCAGTCCGTCATCAACGTGAAGTCGGGCGGGCGCACCCGCCTCTCCACTCTGACGGCGGGCGTCGTGCTGCTCATTCTCATCGTGGCGCTGGGGCCGCTGGTCAGCCAGATCCCCATGCCCGCGCTGGTGGCAGTGATGATCATGGTCTCCATCGGCACGTTCAGCTGGCGCTCGATCACCGACCTGAAGCGCCTGCCGTGGCAATCTTCGGCCGTGATGATCGTGACGGTCGTCACGGTAGTGTGGACGCATGACCTTGCGCGCGGCGTTCTGGCGGGCGTGGTGCTGAGCGGCCTGTTCTTCGCCGCCAAGGTGCGCCGTCTGGTGCGCGTTGACAGCAGCCTGTCCGCCGATGGCCGCACCCGCACCTACCGGGTTTCCGGACAGGTGTTCTTCGCCTCCAGCGAGCGCTTCCTCGAGGCGTTCGATGTGCGCGAGGGGCTTGAGCAGGTGGTGATCGACGTGTCCCACGCCCACTTCTGGGACATCACCGCCATCGGCAGCCTTGACCACGCTATCCTGCGCTTCCGCCGGGAAGGCACGGCCGTTGACGTCGTGGGGCTGAACGAAGCCAGCGCCACCATGGTTCAGCGCTTCGGCACTCACGACAAGCCGGGCGCAGCCGCCGAGGCCGGAGCCCACTAGGCGGCCTTCAGCCCATGCACGGATCCCGCCAGCGCCCACCGGGGCGCGGCGGGACCTGCATCGACCATCCGCACCAGAAAGGCGCAAAATCAGGAACCTGCCCGGATCGAGCCCGTACTAACAGGCATGAGACCGCTCAAGCTGAGCAGCGAAGGCTGCGCTGAGCGGGGCCAGCGTGAGGGCAGCGTTCCTGATGAAGAGCTTTCCCATTATCCGGGATCTGGAAACCGTTATGGATGCCATACCGGTTCCGATCTTTGTGAAGGATCTGAGCCAGCGGCTTATCCTGCTCAACGACGCTGCGTGCAGCTACTTCAACCTCGATCGCGAGCA
Organism: Pedomonas sp.; assembly: GCF_036515995.1. Taxonomy (NCBI): domain Bacteria; kingdom Pseudomonadati; phylum Pseudomonadota; class Alphaproteobacteria; order Sphingomonadales; family Pedomonadaceae; genus Pedomonas; species Pedomonas sp. Next base: position 17,800 of record NZ_DATBUP010000189.1, read on the forward strand.
GGCGACCGGGCGCAGTGAAACCGAGCTGTGGCCCGAGTTCGCCCAGTCTTTCAAGGAAAGTGACGACCGCGCCCTTGCCAGCGGCGAGGATGAGTGCGAGCAGCAGTTCACGGACAACACCGGGCTCAACCATACCGTCGTTACCCGCAAGCGCGTCATTCAGCTTACGAACGGCGACAAGCTGATCGTCGCGGTGGTCTCCGACGTGACCGCGTACCGGGAAGCCGAAGCCCACAGCCGCTACCTCGCCTTTCACGACTCCCTGACCGGCCTGCCCAACCGCGCCCTGTTCAACGAGCGTCTGGAGCAGCTGATCCTGCGCCCGGTGCGCGAAGCGGGGCACAGCGCCCTGCTCTACATCGATCTGGACCGCTTCAAGGAAGTGAACGACACCCATGGGCATCTGGCGGGAGACGCGCTGGTGCGCGACTTCGCCGGGCGGCTCACCACCCTTGTGCGCAGCACGGACACGGTTGCACGGCTGGGCGGCGATGAATTCGCCATTCTGCTGGCGGACATTGCGGACCCGCGACAGGTGGAGGAAGTCTGCCGCCGCATCCTCAACGCCGCGAGCCAGCCGTTCGATGTGATCGGCGCACAGGCCTTCGTCAGCGCCTCCATCGGCGTCGTGATGATGCCGCCAGGCGACCTGAGCCGGGTGGAGCTGCAACGGCAGGCGGATCTGGCCCTCTACCGGGCGAAGAATGCGGGACGCGCGCGCTTTCGCATCTTCAACGAGGCGATGGATGAAAACATTCGCGAACGCCGCAAGATCGAGGCCGACCTGCGCAATGCCCTGCAACGCGGCGAAGGGCTGGGGGTGGTGTACCAGCCGATCGTTGCGCTCGACAGCGACCGGGTCGTGTCCTTCGAGGCGCTCGTGCGGTGGCAACATCCCCAGCTCGGCCCGCTGCTGCCGGCCCAGTTTATCCCGGTGGCGGAAGACACGGGCCTCATCGACATGCTGGGCGACTGGGTTCTGACGCAGGCCTGCCAGACCATTGCGCCGTATCCGGAGCTGAGCGTTGCGGTCAACCTGTCCGCCATCCAGCTGCGGGACCCAGGCCTGACCGACAGGGTCATCGCCATTGCCGCAAAGGCGGGCCTCGCCACCAGCCGGCTTCAGCTGGAAATCACGGAAAGCGCGGTGCTGAACACCGAAACCGACGTGACCGAGACCCTGCAAAGCCTGCGCGATGCGGGCGTGAGCATTGCGCTCGATGACTTCGGCACCGGCTATTCCAGCCTGAGCCACCTGCGGGAATTCAAGGTGGACAAGGTGAAGATCGACCGGTCCTTCATCCAGCACCTTGGCCAGATGGCGGATTCCGAGGCGATCGTGCAGGCCGTCACCACCATTGGCCGGGCGCTGGGCATTCAGGTGACGGCCGAGGGCGTGGAGACGACCGAACAGCGGGATTTCCTGCAAAGCAGCGGCTGCGACGAGCTGCAGGGCTACTGGGTCGCCCGCCCCCTGCCCGCAGACGAAATCTGCACGTTCATGGAGGAATTCGCCGAGGAGGCCGGCAGTGCCTAGGCTGGCAGCGCCTAGACTGGCCGCACGGGCGGCATGGTGCCCATGATGGCAAGCTCCTCGAACTCCACCGCATCATGGGCGCAGAAGATGCGCACCTCCGGGGCGGCATCGACCGAGAGCTTGCGCAGCCGCTCCTGATTGGCGAGGCGCTGCTGGCGGTCGACTTCCATCATGGTCTGGTAGGCGCGCAGGCCCGGCGTGCACTCACGCTCGGCCCGGCGCATTTCACCATGATAGAAATAGGCGTCTCCCGCATGGAGCAGCCAGCCGCTGCCGGTGTCGATGGCGATGCCCGCGTGGCCCCAGGTGTGGCCGGGCAGCGGCACCATGAGGATTTCAGGCGGAAGCCCCTCCAGCGCGCGCACCGCGCCGAAGCCGTACCACGGCTCGCCCGCCGGGCCGGAGTAGCGCCGCCAGTCCCGCACCTCATCGAACTGGCGGGGGCGGTACCGGTTGCGGGCAACGAAGCCGCGCCGCGGGCCGGTGGCGGCGGAGAATTCCGCATCCATGACATGCACCCGGGCATTGGGGAAGTCCTCCAGGCCGCCCGCGTGGTCAAAGTCGAGGTGGGTGAGGAGGATGTGGCGCACGTCCCGGGCGTCGAAGCCGAGCTCCTTCAGCTGCCAGACGGCGGTTTCCTCTTCCCGCAGCTGGATGTTCAGGAGGTTGCGCATGGTGCGGGTGATGCGCGGGCTGGGTTCCTCGTGCGGGTGGCGCACGTCCTTCAGGCCGTACCCGGTATCCACCAGCACCAGCCCCTCGTTGGTCTCGATGGCAAGGCAGTGGCACACCAGATGACCGCGCAGGCCCTTGCTGCGCCCGTCGAACAGCGCACCGCCCAGCGGACAGTCCGTGCCGCAGTTGATGTGATGAATACGCATGATGCCTCCGTTCGCCGACATGCCAGGGCAAAGGTCCAAGGGCCGTTTCTAGAAATCGGCATCCAGCACGATGCGGTAGTGGGCCTTGCCTTCCCGCATGTGGCTGATCGCGTCATTCACGCGGGACATGGGGAAATGCTCCACCTGCGGGCTGACGCCGTGGCGCGCGGCGAAGTCCAGCATGGCGTCGATGGCGGCGCGCGAGCCGGTGGGCGATGCCGAGACGCTGGTTTGCGCCGAGATCAGGGTCATGACCTGCACCGGGACGGGCTCGAGTACGGCCCCGACGAAGTGCAGCCGCCCCTTGGGGGCGAGCAGGCCGAGGATGGCGTTCCAGTCGAGCGGGGCGTTGGCGGTGACCAGGACCATGTCGAAACTGGCGGCATGCTGCGCCATCTCGTCCGCATCCCGGCTGGAGAGAACCCGGTGCGCTCCCAGCCGCCGCGCTTCCTCCGCCTTGCCGGGGCTGGACGTGAAGGCGACGACCTCGCAGCCCCACGCCCGCAGGAACATGAGCGCCATGTGCCCGAGGCCGCCGATGCCGATGACGCCGACCCTGTCCGTCGGGCGGATGCCGAGATTGAGCAGCGGCGCGAACACGGTGATGCCGCCGCACAGCAGCGGCCCGGCGGCGCTGGCGTCCACCGCCTCTGGAATGGGCACGGCCCAGAGCCAGTGCGCCCGCACCCGCTCCGCAAACGCACCGTGGCGGCCGATGATGGTGGCCTCGACGCGGGTGCAGAGATGATGCTCGCCCTTCAGGCAATAGGCGCAATGCAGGCAGCTGCGCACGTTCCAGCCGACACCGACGCGCTGGCCGACTTGCAGCCCCTTCTCGCGCGCGGCCTCGCCCAGCGCCACCACCCGGCCGATGGCCTCATGCCCCGGCACGAAGGGATAGGCGGTGATGCCCCATTCATTGTCGAGCATGGAGAGATCGGAATGGCAGATGCCGCAGGTCTCGACGGCGATCTCCACATCATCGGGCCGCATCTCCTCGGCCGCAAAGCTGAACGGCTTGAGCGGACCGCCAGCAGAGTCCGCCGCCCACGCCCGCACCGATTCCGTCGCCATTGCCCGTCCTCCCATGACTCTCCCCGGCCTTGAGGGGGGAACCGGCAAAGCTGGCCGCCGTTCCGGCGCGCCGGCAACAAAGGGGAAATGGGGTGGAGAAAATAGGGCGATCAAAAGAAAAGGGCGACCCCTGGGGCCGCCCCTTCCTCTTCTGCTGAGTAAGATCGAGCTTCGTTATGCAGCCTTCTTGCGGCGGCGCGCAGCGGCAATGCCCAGGGCTCCCAGACCGAGGAGGCCGATGGCTGCCGGTTCCGACACCGGCGTTTCAGGCACCTGGTACGTGCCCGAGCCGAAGATGAACAGCTGCTCGTAACCGTTGTTCATGTCGGCAAGGCGCAGCTCGACGCGCATGATGTCGTAGCCCGAGCTCTGAACCAGGCTGTTCAGGTCAGCATTGGTCAGGGCAAAGGCGGTGCGGTCAGCGCCCAGGTTTTGGTTGATGGTCACGCCGCCCACATCGGCGGACGTGCAGGCGTCAAGGTGCAGCAGCTCCGGCGTGGAGGTGGTCGAGGTGCTCTTGACGCAGATCCGGCCATGGATGTGGCCCCAGGCGACGCTGTCGGCCGGGTTGTCGAACAGCGTCTGGCTCTGAACGACCGGGTTGGCGTTGGTGCCATCAAAGATGAAGGTCATGTCGCCAAGGCCGGTGTCGAGATCGACCAGCGTTACCTTGCCCCATGCCAGCGCATCCTGCGCCGTGCCGGTGAGGGACTGGCCACCGTTGGACTCGTTGAGGTTGAAGCCGAAGTGCAGGTTCTGGCCGTTCAGATAGTTGCGCAGGGTGTCGATGGAGACATCCCAGGTGCCGCTCTGGTCGCCCGTGAAGGTCGGGCTGGGCTCGGCCGCGGAGCCGGTCCAGAACGAGCTCTGGTTGCCCTGGAGCGAGGTGTTGAACGGATTGTCCGTGTTAGCGAACTCGGAATTGCTGATGTTCGCACCGGTTGCAATCACCATGTAGTCGCTGATGCGGCCCGGGCCCGACGGCAAGTAGAACTGATCGTCACCCGACGGCGCGCTCGTCTTATTGTGCGCATAGTAGTTGAGCATCGCCAGAGAGTAGACCGTGAAGTCACCATACTGGAGCGAGACGACACCGTTGTTCGGCTCCGGAAAGGTGAGCGGTGCGGCCTGTGCAGCGCCTGCGAAGGCGGTCATGGCAAGGATGCTGGCGGTTGCAGTTTTAACGATCGACTTCATGGCAGGCCCCTGAGACTTTATCGCCATGAACCAAGCAACGTTTGTGCCAAGAAACGATTTCCGCCGAAATCAGCCGTTTTTATAGTTAACAGTCAAGTTTAGAATTAGAAAATGTAAAAGTTCCCGACGGACTGAAAATTATTAAGAAATATTTGTCCGGACTGTATTGGTCACTGGTCCAAGTGACGATGCACCGATAGCAAAATGTACCGACAACCAAGGGAAGGTGCGCGACAAAGAAAGGGGGCGACCTCTAAGGCCGCCCCCTTTTCTCTTTTTATCGGGTAAAGCCGAGGCTCGTCATGCCGCCTGCTTGCGGCGACGCGCGGCGGCAATGCCCAGTATGCCCAGCCCCAGAAGGCCGATGGCGGCCGGTTCCGGCACCGGCGTGCCTGAGCCCGGCCCCGCGCCGAAGATGAACAGCTGCTCGTAACCGTTGTTGAGATCGGACAGGCGGAAATCGAAGCGCAGGATGTCATAGCCCGAGCTCTGAACAAGGCTGTTCAGCTCTTCGTTGGTCAGAGCAAAGGCGGCGCTGTCAGTGCCCAGATTTTGCCGGATGGTTCTGCCGCCCACGTCCGCCGGGGTGCAGGCCCCCACGTGCAGGAACTGCGGTGCACCCGCGGTGATGTCCCGCACGCAGATCTGGCCGTGAATGTGCCCCCACGCAACGCCGTCACCGGCATCAAACAGGGTCTGCTGCTCGATGAACGGGACGGGATTGGTGCCGTCAAACACGAAGGAGACGGGATCAAGGCCAGAGTCGAGATCCACCAGAGTGACCTGTCCCCAGGCGAGCGCATCCTGCGGGTCGCCGCTCAGGGAGGAGCCTTCGTCGGCCTCGTTCAGGTTGAAGCCGAAGAACAGGCTCTGACCCCTCAGGTACCCGCGCAGGGCATCGACCGAAACATCCCACGTGCCGTTGTTGTCGCCCGTGAAGGTGGGGGTCGGCTCGGGTGCCGAGCCGGTCCAGAAGCTGGACGGGCTGCCCGGCTGGGCGGTGTTGAACGGATTGTCCGTGTTGGCATGGGCAACATTGGATGCACCGGGAGCGCCCGTGGCAACGACGATGTAATCCCCCAACCGGGACGGACCGGTGGGCAGGTGATACGGATCATTGCCGGACGGAACGCCGGGATTGCCCGTGCTGTAGTAATTCAGCAGGCCCAGCGAATAGACGGAGAAGTCACCATATTGCAGCGTGACCAGGCCGTTCGCCGGAGGCGGAAAGGCAATGGGCGCGGCCATGGCGACACCGGAAACAGCCGACACGGCAAGGGTGCTGACGGCAGCAAGACGAGAAAAGGTTTTCATGGCGACTCCCCTGAAAGATCTCGTCTTTTTATGAAGCAACAGCCATGCCAGCCTTTAATTCCCAAATAAAATCCAATGTATTACGTATTTTACGACAACGCATCAAATAGTTCGAATGTAAAATCCTCCGACATTAAAAAAATACCGCCTTCGATATTTGCGAAGGCGGGGACGTTAATCTTAAATTTTATAGTAATTACCTTCTAGTCCAGCATGGACTGGGGCACCCTGCCGCCATTGGCCGCCAACTCACGCATCACGCGCTTGTGCAGCCAGGTGTTCATCTCCGCGCTGCCGTCAAGCGCGCCGGTGTAACCCAACTCCTGCGCCAGTTCCTTGCGTTCCGACAGGCTGGATTCCATGCCGAGCAGCTTCATCAGGTCAACGATGGACGTGCGCCAGTTCAGCTTCTGACCCGACTTGGCGGACAGATCTTCAAGGATCGCCTCCACATCCACCTCGGCGGCGGGCTGCGCCTGAGCAGTGGCGGGCTGGGCCTGAGCAGTGGCGGGCTGGGCCTGAGCAGCGGTGGGAGCGCCAGCCGGGGCGGGAGCGGGTTTAGGCTGAGGGCGAGGCTGGGGCTGGGCAGCAGGGGCCGCTGCCGGAGCAGGCGCAGTTGCGGGCTTCGCGGATGCGGGGCTGGCTGCCGGCTTGGCTGCCGCCTTCTTGCCGAAGATCGCGTCCTTGATCTTGCCGAAAATGCTCATGGTGCAACTCCTGCTCCGTGACCCCGTTAAACCGACGTGCCGATGAGGCGTTCCAGCTTCATCGCCATGCTTCATGGTTCTGAAGCGTGGCCTGATCTGGCCAGTTGGTAACTACGCTGCGCCAGCGTGTTTGATCCCGCAGACCAGTTGGGGAAGCCGAGATGAACGTGACAGACATGTTGAGACAAACGGGTGCGCTGGATTCGATTTCGCGTGAGCTCGGCATCAATCAGCAGCAGGCGCAGACGGGCGCATCCGCACTCCTGCCCGCCCTGCTTGGCGGCTTCAGGAAACAGGCGCAGATGGAATCGAGCGGCGGCCCGGGCGCTGGCGGAAGCGGCGGCCTGCTTGGCCTGCTCGGCAGCCTTGGCGGCGGCAACCTGCTGAACACGGTGACGTCACAGCAGCCCACCCCGCGCGAGCCGGGCAATGAGATTCTCGGTCAGCTCTTCGGCTCGAAGGACGTGAGCCGCACGGTGGCCGGACAGGCCGCGCAGCAGACCGGCATGGACCCGTCCCTCCTGAAGAAGATGCTTCCGCTGCTGGCCATGGCCGTTTCCGGCTACCTTGCCAGCCGTGGCGGGGCGGCGCAGCAGAGCGCCGCGCCCGGTGCCGGCGGCGCGCTCGGCCAGATGCTGGGCGGAGCGACCGGGCAGCGTAGCGGCCCAAGCGGCGGCCAAAGCAGCGGCGGGCTGGGCAGCGGCGGTTTGGGCAGCCTGCTCTCCGGCCTCGACACGGATCGCGACGGCAACCCGCTTGACGATATCATGCGCATGGTGGGCCAGTTCCGGCGCTGATGGTTACACCCTCGTCAGGCGTTATCCCGCCATGTAGGTTGCGGTTTTTCAGGATGTTGGACGGGGTATCGTCATGAGTGGATTGCTGGCCCTGCTGGATGACGTGGCGGCCATCGCGAAGATCGCCGCCGCCTCGGTGGATGACATTGCCGCCGGTGCGGGCAAGGCGAGCACGAAGGCGCTTGGCGTCGTCATCGATGACGCGGCGGTGACACCCAAATACGTCTCCGGCCTCAAGGCGGCGCGCGAGCTGCCGATGATCGGCCGCATCGCCTGGGGCAGCCTGAAGAACAAGGCGATCCTGCTGCCGCTGCTGATCGGCCTCGACCTGTTCCTGCCGCAGGCCATCACCGTGCTGCTGATGCTGGGCGGCGCCTACCTCGCCTTCGAGGGCGCGGAGAAGGTGTGGCATGTGCTGAACCCGCACGATGAGCATGCTGCCGAAGCGCACGACGCCAGGGACCCGACCGAGCTGGAAGAGGAGCGCGTGCTCGGCGCGATCAAGACCGACTTCATCCTCTCGGCGGAGATCATGACGCTTTCGCTTTCGGTCATCGAGAGCCCGTCCATCTGGATGCAGCTCCTCACCCTGGCGGTGGTGGGCATTCTGATCACCGTCGGCGTTTACGGCGCGGTCGCGCTCATCGTGAAGCTGGATGACATGGGCGTGCTGATGGCACGCAAGGGCCGGTTCATGCCGACGCGCCGCATCGGCCGCCTCATGGTCAAGGGCGTGCCCAAGCTGCTGTGGCTGCTCTCTGTCGTCGGCACCGCCGCCATGCTGTGGGTGGGCGGCAGCATCTTCATCCACGCCCTGCACGGCCTTGGCCTGCACGAGCCCTACGGCACCATTCACCATCTGGCCGAACAGGCCGCGGCCGCCGTCCCCCCTGCCCTGACCGGCTTCACCAACTGGACCGTCACCGCCCTGTGCGACGGCCTGTTCGGGCTGGCGCTGGGCCTTCTGCTGATTCCGGTCACGACGAAGCTCATCACGCCGCTTCTGGAGAAGCTGTGGGCGAAGGTCCGCCCGGCAGGCTGAGCGGCGGTACGCAAAAGGGCCGCGCCCGTCATGCGGAACGCGGCCCCTTTCATGCGAAACACATCACGCGCAGCGAACACTGCTGCCGCAGGCCAGGCTACTCGCAGCGAACGTCGCTCCGATCGATGGCACGGCCGGCGAGTGCGCCCGCGCCTGCGCCCAGAATGGTGCCGAGGGTCTTGGAGCCGCCCGGCGCGATGACGTTGCCGAGCACGCCGCCGCCCAGAGCGCCCACGATGGTGCCGGTGGTGCCGTCGTCGCGCTTGCAGTAATAGCGGCCGTCCCGATCGCGGTAGATCACGTCATTGTCGCCCAGATGGCGACGCTCGGCCCGCTCACGGCGCTCGCGGCGGTCACGGTCGCGCCCGCGATCGTTCTCGTACCGGTTGCCGTATCCGGGCCGGTCATCCCGGTAGCCGTAATCGTTGCTCGCACAGGCCGACAGGCTCATGGAGCCGATCATCGCCGCGATCAGAAAGGTCATTCGCTTCATATCAGTTCTCCACTTCCAGCTAAGCTCTTGGACTTGAACGCACCAGAGCTGTGCAGGACACCGCTGCATGGAGAAAATTTTAGAGCCGTTCTAATGTCTGGGAGATGAACTGCGACGGGTGAAGGCCGCCTGCGTTTAGCAAACGCAAAAACGCTACCTGAGGGTAACCCTTAAAACGGCCAGATCGCGAAGTAGCGATGCAACCAGCGTCAAGGCTTTAACCCGTAGAACTTTAGAGCCGCTTCCGTAAGTAAATTTGTAAGAGCCGATGATGTGATATTCCATACTCCACCTGCGGCCTTAGAGATCTGTTTAGATATCCATGCCAAAGCCTTGCTGCCTAATTGTTCGTTATTTTGCGGTTTTTCAGATGCAACAATTTCTGCAAACTCCTTCGCTGCCTCATGTGGCATCCCCGCTTTGACGAGCCCACCAATCATTGCATCAATATCCCCCTTAATCACTGTAAAATTTACAGTAGAATTATCCGAGGCTGTTACATTGTTAACAGTTCCATATACTGTTTGGTTAAAAATTTGGGTTACCATTTCTTTTCTTTCCGAAGAATTCACAAGGGATCTATGCAACGTAATATCCACCGCTTCAGGAAATTTTTTCTCCAATTGAAGAGTGAATTCTAAAATTCGGCTTCGGACAGAGTGCTTAATTTCACGCATAGCAGCCATGGATATTTTTCCCATAACCGAATTACATGCCAATCCTTCGTAAACCTTATCTTGCAAAATCAGTATGAGATTGGAGGCGTCAATCGCAAGTTCACCGCTTGTATCTTCTGTGAGAGCCTCAACACCAGCAATGCTCTCTCGCACCTTATGGTTTACCCATTCAGGTCCGGCGTATTTCTCAATCAGATGTATCGGAATAGGTGCGTTTTGAATTCCTCCACCCCACGGACCTGACCATGTACCCTTGTAGCTAACACCAAGAATTCTGTAATCGGGCACCTCGACATTTCTAGGATACCCTTCGCACTCGTTTCTAATCCAATCTTCAAGCAATTCGCTATCGAGTCTCGACGCGAGGAATCTCATCTTTAACAGTATAGTACTGAGGAGGACTTCATTCGCCAGTACTTCACTCTGAATCTCTTGAAGTATGCTCATATAGGCTAAACCATTTTTCAGTAAGCACTCAAACCGAGCGCCCCACAGCACGCAATTTGGGGCCGAAACTATAGCAGACCAAACATATCTATTAGTCTAAAAAAATCAGCGTCGCTAAGAAAAACGCGACAGAACCCAAACGCAAAAAGGCTGCCCGAGGGCAGCCTTTTGATGCAGTTTGGTAGCGGAGGAGGGACTTGAACCCCCGACACGCGGATTATGATTCCGCTGCTCTAACCAGCTGAGCTACTCCGCCACTCACCGGTGAGGCCGGGTCTATAAGGCTATCATTGGAAGCCGTCAAGCGCTTCATTCAGCCTTTGTGCAGACTTTTTTCGACCCACCCTGAAACTGCCCGTTACGCCTGTGCCGAAGCCTGTGGGGCTTGCGGGGCCGCCCCGCTCTTCAACGCCGCCATCAGAGGATGGGCGGGCGTGGTGCCGCTGATCCAGCCGCCGCCGAGCACGCGGCCGCTGCTGTCGCCGACCCCGTAGAACACGCAGGCCTGCCCCGGAGAGACGCCGGCCTCGGGCTCGTCGAACACCACATGGGGCTGCGGGCCCGGCACATAGCGCGCCGCAACCGGACGGCTGGTGGAGCGCACGCGCACCATGAGCGGCACGCCGTCTTCCGGAATGTCTTCGCCCAGCCAGTTCACGTGGCGCAGGGCGAGCGAGGCCGTCAGCAGCGCCTCGCGCGGGCCGACGATGACGCGCTTACGGGCGGGGTCGAGCTTCACCACATAGACCGGCTCGGCCAGACCGCCGATCTCAAGGCCTTTGCGCTGGCCGACGGTGTAATGGATGATGCCCTTGTGCGTGCCGAGCACACGCCCATCAAGGTGGACGATCTCGCCGGGCTCGATCGCGCCGGGGCGCAGCTTCTCGACCACATCCACATACTTGCCGGAGGGGACGAAGCAGATGTCCTGACTGTCCGGCTTGGCGGCAACGGCAAGGCCGTACTTCTCCGCAAGCGCGCGCACGTCAGGCTTGTGCATGCCTCCCAGGGGAAAGCGCAGGTAGGCGAGCGCTTCCCGGGGCGTCGAGAACAGGAAATAGCTCTGGCAGCGGGCGGGATCGGCCGCGATGTGCAGCTCGGGTGCGTCCAGCGTGCCGAGGCGGCGCACGTAATGGCCGGTGGCGAGGCAATCCGCGCCCAGGTCCCGCGCGGTCTCCAGCAGGTCCTTGAACTTCACTTCCTGATTGCACTGCACGCAGGGGATCGGCGTCTCGCCGCGCAGGTAGCTGTCGGCAAAGTCATCCATCACCGACTGGCGAAAGCGGCTTTCGTAATCCAGCACGTAATGGGGAATGCCGATGCTGTCCGCCACGCGGCGAGCGTCATGGATGTCCGTGCCCGCGCAGCACGCGCCGGTGCGGCCGACGGCCTTGCCGTGATCGTACAGCTGGAGGGTGATGCCGACCACGTCATAGCCCTGCTCTTTCAGGAGGGCCGCGACGACCGATGAATCCACCCCGCCCGACATCGCAACGACGACGCGGGTTTCAGCTTCCGGCTTATCAAATCCGAGCGAATTGGTCATGGGCGTGAGGTAACGCCGTTGCCCACGGACCACAAGGCCAGCCCCGGCAATTTTCGCCCAGCCGTGCCAAGCTTGCCGGGCGCGGCAGTCCCTTCCCGCCGCAGGGGCGCGCTGGGAACCCGCGCAATCCCTTGGAATCCCTCGACTCCAGAAGTTGGCCCGGCTTTTGCTTAGCTGTTTGGCGAACGCACGAAACGGAGCGAGCATGGCCGGGTTTTTACCCATATCGATTGCCAGCAATGGCACAGCGCCCAAGGCGGCCCCTGAGGCTGTCCCGTCCCCAACCGGGGCGGAGGGGGCGTTTGGCGCCGTGCTGGCCGGACTGATGGGCAACGCCGGCCTTGAGAGCGCACCGGCTGCGGACCTTGTTTCCACGGACGCGGCTCCCGCCTTTCCGCAGGCCGCCAGCGTCGAAGGCGCGGGCTCGGCACTGACGCGGCTGAAGCTGGCATTTGCGGACTCGGGCACGCTGCCGGGCCGCTCTTCCCTCAACGCGGGCCTCACCGCGGGCCTCAACGCGGGCATGGCCAGCAGCATGGCGCTGCTTGCCGCCGTGCCCGCAAACACCGAAGCGCAGGCCGCAACCGTCGCGGCAACCGACGAGACCGGCAAGGCCGCTGCCGAGGCTCCGCGCCCTGCCCGCAAGACGCAGGCGGATCTGACCAACGCCGACACGCCGGAAGCGGAAACGGCTGAAGCGCCGATGACAGACGCGCCGATGGCTGACCCGGCCGCCGTGCTGACAGCGGCGGCCCCTGCCCAGCCCCAGCAGACGCGCGAACCGGCTGCCCAGCCGGCAGCCGAGTTCGGCATTGATGCGGCGGCTAATGCAGCAGCAATCGAGCCCGCTGCGGGCGATACGGAGACCGCACCGCGCGCCGAGCCTGCAAAGCCCGGGGTTGAGCCCGGCTTCGAGCAGCGCGATCTGCCCACCGCCCGGCATGACCTGAGCGCCGTGGCGCAGACCCGCCCGCTGACCGCGACGGTGACAAGCCTTCCCACCCAGCCTGCGCAGAGCTGGACCAATCTGTCCGCCGCCCCGGTTGAGACGCCTGATGCAGCAAGCGCCGCCGCACTGGCCGCCATCGCGCCTGCCAGCGGCCAGACCGCCAGCACCGTGCGTGAGGCCGGTAGCGGACAGCGCCGCGGCGCTGAGGCCGCCAAGGCCGAGACGGTTGCCGACGTGATGGCCCTGATGACCGGAACGGCATTGATGGCCGACGCCGCGCCGACGGCTGAAATGGTACTGGCGGAAATGCGCGCTCCTGCCGCTCAGGCTGCAGGCAACGTTCCCAGCAACGCATCGGTTGACCAGCCCGAACTGGTGGTGATGGCGGCAGCGG
>NZ_DATBUP010000190.1:0-10190 GCF_036515995.1 Pedomonas sp.
GTTGAGGCGGCGGACGAGAGGGGGGACTGCGACATGACGCGACCTACATGCACCTGACACGGCGGGGCCGCATTGATCGAACGCAAGGCGGGGCGGCCCGTCCCCGCCTTGCGCGCGGCCCTTGAGGTTATTCGCCGCCGCCCAGGCTGTGGACGTAAACGGCGAGCTGCTTGACCGTGACCGGCTCCAGCCGCTGCTGCCATGCGGGCATGACGCCGAAGCGGGAGTTGGTGACGGTCTGAATGATGCTGTCCGTATCTCCGCCGAACAGCCAGATGGCGTCGGTCAGGTTGGGCGCGCCCATTTCGCGGATGCCGGTGCCCGCCTCGCCGTGGCAGCTGGCGCAGTTGTCCGCGAACAGCGGCGCGCCGCGCTGGCTGGCCTTTGACGGCTGGTCCTGCTTCGAGATGACGCGCACGAACGCCGCCACATCACGGATTTCAGCGGGGGTCAGCATGCCGTCCTTGCCGAAGGCGGGCATGATGGACTGGCGGGTATCCTCGTCCGCCACGTCGCGGATGCCGTGCCGGATCGTCTGGTGAATGGCCGGCAGGTCGCCGCCCCAGATCCAGTCGTCATCGTTCAGATTGGGAAAGCCGGGGCTGCCCGCCGCGCCCGAGCCGTGGCACTGGGCACAGTACACCTTGAAGGCCGAGCGGCCGCCTTCGACGGCGAACGTCATCAGCTGCGGATTCTGGGGAATCTGCTCGACGGGCGTGGCGTTGATCTTCGCGATGATGTCGGCGCGGCCCGCCTCCACCGCCTTCATTTCCGCCGCCAGCTGCTCACGGCTGCCCCAGCCGAAAGTGCCGCGGGTGGCACCGCTGACCAGCGGAATGGCGGGATAGACGATCATGTAGCCCACGGCCCAGATCATGGTGGCGAACAGCAGGTACAGCCACCAGCGCGGCAGCGGCTTGTCAAACTCGGTGATGCCGTCCCATTCGTGGCCGGTCGTCGGGACGTCCTGCTCTTCGGGCTTGGTGTTGTTATAGCTGCTCATGGGTTCAGTCCTCGTCACGAAGGGGCAACTGGCGCATCACCTCGTGGGTGTCGCGCGCGCCGGGACGGAAGGTCCAGGCGATCGCGCCGACGAAGAAAATCACGAGGCTAAGGAGTCCCCAGCTGTCGGCGAAATGGCGGAAGGCTTCGTAGCTCATCGCGCACCCCGCTCGCTTTCCTGCGCCTGCACGTAGGCGGAGAAATCCACCAGCGTGCCGAGCATCTGCAGATAGGCGACGACCGCATCCATCTCGGTGAGGCGCTGCGGGTTGCCGTCGAAATCCCGCACCTGCGCCTTGGGATAGCGTTTCTGCAGGTCCTCGGCATCCGCATCCGGGTCGGCCTGTGCCTTGAGGTCGGCCTCGGCCTTCTCGATGTCCTCATCCGTGTAGGGCACGCCCGCAACGCGCAGCGCCTTCAGGTCCGGCGTGATGCGCTGGGTGTTGAGGTCGCGCTCTGCCAAGAATGCGTAGCCCGGCATGATGGACTCCGGCACCACGGACTTGGGATCCTTCAGGTGCTGGACGTGCCACTCGTCCGAATAGCGGCCGCCGACTCGGGCCAGATCCGGCCCGGTGCGCTTGGAGCCCCACTGGAACGGGTGGTCATACATGCTCTCTGCCGCCAGGCTGTAGTGGCCGTAGCGCTCGATCTCGTCCCGGAAGGGGCGGATCATCTGCGAGTGGCAGCTATAGCAGCCCTCGCGGATGTAGATGTTGCGCCCGGCCAGCTCGAGCGGGGTGTAGGGCCGCATGCCCTCCACCTTCTCGATGGTGTTCTGCACGTAGAACAGCGGCGCGATCTCAACGATGCCGCCGATGGTGACCACCAGAAGCGACAGGACCAGCAGCAGCGTCGCGTTCTTCTCGATGGTGCGGTGGCTGAACTTTTTGAAACGCATGGCTCTCTCCAATCATTCAGCCGGCTGGTGCTGGACTGCGGTTGCCTTCGGGGCGAGCGGCACGTCGCGCGCCGGGTCATAGGCGGGCATTTCGGCAAAGGGCGCTTCCTTGCGCACGTCGCCCCGGATGGTCCGCCACACGTTGACGACCATGATCACGCCGCCCGAGAGGTACAGCAGGCCGCCCAGCGCACGGATGAGGTAGAAGGGCCCCATGGCGGCGATGACTTCGGCGAAGCCGTAGACCAGGAAGCCGTCCGGGTTGTACTCGCGCCACATCAGGCCCTGCATGATGCCCGCCACCCACATGGAGGCGCAGTAGAGCACGATGCCGAGCGTGGCGGTCCAGAAGTGCCAGTTGACCATGCGGATGGAGTACAGGCGGTCGCGGTTCCACAGGCGCGGTACGAGGAAGTACACCATCGCGAAGATCAGCATGCCGTTCCAGCCCAGCGCACCGGCGTGCACGTGACCCACGGTCCAGTCGGTATAGTGGCTCAGGGAATTGACCGTCTTGATGGACATCAAGGGGCCCTCGAAGGTGGCCATGCCGTAGAAGGCCAGCGAGAGCACCATCAGGCGGATGATCGGGTCGGTGCGGATCTTGTCCCATGCGCCTTCCAGCGTCATGAGCATGTTGATCATGCCGCCCCAGCTCGGCACCCACAGCATGATCGAGAACACCATGCCCAGCGTCTGCGCCCAGTCGGGCAGCGCGGTGTAGTGCAGGTGGTGCGGGCCCGCCCAGATGTACATGAAGATGAGGGCCCAGAAGTGGATGATGGAGAGCCGGTAGGAATAGACCGGCCGCTCCGCCTGCTTGGGCACGAAATAATAGGCCATGCCGAGGAAGCTGACGGTGAGGAAGAAGCCCACCGCGTTGTGGCCGTACCACCACTGGGTCAGGGCATCCTGCACGCCGGAGAACGCCGAGTAGCTCTTGCCCGACCAGCCCGCCGGAATGGCGAGGTTGTTTACCACGTGGAGCATGGCGACCGTGACGATGAACGACAGGTAGAACCAGTTGGCCACATAAATGTGCGGCTCGCTGCGGCGGATGAGCGTGCCGAGATAAATGGCCAGGTACGCAACCCACACCACCGTCAGCAGCAGGTCAGCATACCACTCGGGCTCCGCGTATTCCTTGGACTGGGTGATGCCGAGCACGTAGCCCGAGGCCGCCAGCACGATGAACAGCTGGTAGCCCCAGAACACGAACCAGGCGAGGTTGCCGAAGGCGAGACGGGCGCGGCAGGTGCGCTGCACCACGTAGAAGGATGAAGCGATCAGCGCGTTGCCGCAGAAGGCGAAAATCACCGCCGAGGTGTGGACCGGGCGCAGGCGGCCGAAGCTGGTGTATTCCCCGAGGTTGAGCGCGGGAAACGCCATCTGGAGAGCAACGTACAGCCCTGCGGCGAGACCCACGATGCACCAGAACACGGTGGCGATGACGCCCGCGCGGATGACATCATCCATGTAGCGATCCTGCGGGACCGGCTGGCGGACCAGGCTGCCGTCCGCCTTGAACTTCATCGACCGGATGGTCGCGCCGATGGCGATGAAGCACGACAGCATGATGATGACGCCGTGGGTGGCGTACCCCGGCTCAACCGACTTGGCGGTCGCCACCATGGCGGCCAGCGCCACCAACAAATAGATTGGGATTGTTATTGCTGCACTCATAGGGACATTCCTCGCCCGTCAACTGGCTCTTTGGGTCCCTCATCCGCGCCCGAGCGAAGCCGGGCATTGATCCAGATCAAGGGCGGCCAGAGGCGTGCCGAGTTGTCGCAGAGCGCGGAATTCCGCGCATTTGCGGCCAAGTCATTGAGTGGCTTTAATATTTCGAACGAATGGTCGGCAAAAAAGCCCCCGCTCGGGGGTGAGCGGGGGCTGGGGTCTAAGGTCTGGGGTCTGGTTTTACGGCCTCAGCTCAGGCGATGCTCTCGACGATGCCGCCTTCAACGCGCAGCGCCGCGCCCGTTGTCGCGCTGGCCTGCGGCGAGGCGGCATAGACGCACATGTTCGCCACCTCCTGCGGCGTTGCGAAGCGGTGCAGGAGGGTGGAGGGACGGTTTTCCTTGAGGAAAAGCGATTCCATCTCCTCGGTGCCCACGCCGCGCTCGGCGGCCATCTGACCGATGAAGGAAACCGTGCCTTCCGTGCGGGTCGGCCCCGGCAGGATGGCGTTGACGGTTACGCCCGTGCCGGCCAGCACCTTGGCCAGCCCGCGCGAGACGCCCTGAAGCGCGGCCTTGCTGACGCCGTAGTGCACCATCTCGACCGGAATGTTCAGTGCGGACTCGCTTGAGATGAACTGGATGCGGCCCCAGCCCCGCGTGCGCATACCAAGGGCGTAATGGCGGGCAAGGCGCACGCCGCTCATCACGTTGGTCTGGAAGAGGTCGTCCCATTCCTCGTCGCTGATGTCGAAGAACGGCTGGGCGGAATATATGCCAAGGTTGTTGACCAGAATATCCGCATCCGGCTCGGCAGCGATGAGCGCCTTGCAGCCCTCCTGCGTCGAGAGATCGGCAACCACGCCGCGTGCCGGCGCGCCGCGTGCCGCTGCCTGCAGGTCAGCCAGGGCACCATCCACACGGTCCTGCGTGCGTCCGCAGACAACCACCAACGCCCCTGCCCCGGCCAGTCCCCTGGCAATGGCAAGGCCGATGCCCGCAGTGGAGCCGGTCACGATCGCCGTCTTGCCTGTGAGGTCAATAATCATCCCGATGCTCCCGAAAGCTACAGAACGACGGGAAGGTCAGGCGGTTGCCGGCCGGGCGGGCTCTCAGCGTTTCTCGTACGGCTCCAGGAGGGCGATCATGCGGGCGTTGTCCTGCCGCTTGGCGATGTCCATCGCGGAATGGCCGATGGCGTCGGTAATGTCCGCCCGCGCGCCGGCATCCAGCAGCATCCGCACCTGCTCGGCGCGGTCGAACAGCGTGGCGGTCATCAGCGCGGTCTGTCCGGCCTTGTTCCGGGCGTTCACGTTTGCACCGGCCTCGATGAGCCGACTGGCAACGGCGTCATGCCCCTTGAAGGCGACGCCCATCAGCGCCGTGTTGCCCTGGCGGAGATCCGGCAGGTTGATGTCGGCACCCGCCTTGATCAGGGCTGCAACCGCTTCGGATGAGCCGTTGTAGGCCGCCAGAATGAGCGGGGTGAAGCCGCGCGCATCGCGGCCGTTGATATCGACGCCGACGGCGACGAGCGCCTCGATGATATCGACCCGGCCGAGCTTTGCCGCATCGAACAGCAGTTCCTGGCGGCGCTCCGGCGTCAGGTTCGCCGTCCACCCGGCAGCCTCCACTGATGCCTGAGCCGGGGCCGGGATCTGGGCCGGGGTCTGGGCGGAAGCGGCGGACACGGCACTGGTGCCGGTCAGCAGCCCTGCGCAGACGGCAAATGCGCGGCAGAGCATGTTGGACTTCATGACAAAAACTCCTGTCGGGTGGGAAGCGGGGCCGGAGGCTGGCTCCGGCCCGCACTTTCTGGCCTTCGCCCCGGGGAGACTTACCGGGCTTCGGCCAGCTGGGCCTGTCGCTGGGCGTTGAAGTCAGCCGCGGCCTTCTTCACATCTTCCAGCTTCAGGTTGGTCGCCTTGGCGAGACGGGTGCCGTAGTCGGCATCAGCCTGCCAGAAGTGGCTGACCATGGTGGTCTTGGTCTTCTGGTCGCGCACCTGGTTGAGGTCGCCAGCCAGGTTCTTGATCAGGTTCCGCTTCTGCTCCTCGGTGAAGCTGCGGTAGAGGATACCGGCGTGCTCATAGTCGTTGGTCTGGCTGATCGGCTTGGCCTGGGCCAGGCCCTGCAGCTCATAGGCCGACGGCTCGAGGCGGACGTTGGTCACCTTCGGCGCCATGACGGACGGGTAGTAGTTCACGTCCGAAGACCGGCCGGAGCTGTTCTGGAACCCATCCTGGTTGTTGTTCACAGCCTTAACGCGCGGCGCGTTGACCGGCAGCAGGTTGTGATTGATGCCGAGGCGGTAGCGCTGGGTATCCGCGTAGCTGAACAGACGGCCCTGCAGCAGGCGGTCCGGCGACGGCTCGATGCCCGGCACGAGGTTGGACGGCGCCAGTGCGGCCTGCTCGGTGTGCTCGAAGAAATTCTCCGGCACCTTGTTCAGGGTCATGGTGCCGACCTTGATTTCCTCAAAGCCGTACCAGTCCTTCGTGGCGTCGAACGGGTTGTAGTTCAGCTTGCCGATGTCCTGCGGCTTCAGGATCTTCACGTACAGATCCCACACCGGGTAATTGCCCTTGGAGATGTTCTCGTAGAGGTCGTTGGTCGCGTAGTTGAAGTTGATGACCTCAGCCTCTTCGGCCGTCAGGGTCTTGACGCCCTGGCGGGACTTCCAGTGGAACTTGGCGAACACCACGTCGCCCTTGTCGTTCACGAGGCGGTAGGCGTGAACCGAGTTGCCGTCCATCTCGCGCAGGGACTTGGGCGTGCCCAGATCAGAGTAGAGGTAGGTGTGGGTGTGGACGCTCTCCGGCGTGTGGACGAAGAAGTCGAACACGCGGTTCGGATCCTGCCTGTTGGTCACCGGCGAGGGCTTGAACGCGTGGACCATGTCCGGGAACTGCTTGGCGTCACGAATGAAGAAGACAGGGAAGTTGTTGCCGACCAGATCCCAGTTGCCTTCGGTCGTGTAGAACTTGGTGGCGAAGCCGCGCGGGTCGCGCAGGGCCTCGGGCGAGCCCTTCGGGTGTACCACCGTGGAGAAGCGCACGAACACATCCGTCTTGGAGCCCGGCTTGAACACGGCCGCCTTGGTGAACTGGGTGATGTCGCCATCCACCACGAAATTGCCGTAAGCGCCGGTGCCGCGGGCGTGCACTACGCGCTCGGGAATACGCTCGCGATCGAAGCGGGCCAGCTTCTCGATCAAATGCACGTCTTCCAGCAGAACGCCGCCATGCTCGCCGGCCGTGCGGGAATTGCGATTGTCGCCGATGGGTGCGCCGTTGTCCCGGGTCATCTGCGGAACGTCAGCGGCGAAAGCCGGAGCCGTGGTGGCCAACAGCACAGCCGCCGTCAGTACACTCTTCGACATGGAACCCCCTCCTTCAAAAAATCTCTGTATCTGCCGCGACGAACCGCGGCCGCAGGAGGAAGATGCCAAGTCTCGACAGATCAGGGAAACGATGAATTGTCATTTCTGTAATCGATTTACACAATGATTAACAAGAAACGATCATTGAATACTTGCGTCGATTACTGTAATCGATTTTTATGCATATATATTCGCAGAATTCATCAGAAAATCAGTAATTTGCCCCCGGCTTCCCGGCCTCCTGTTTCTGACCCGCAGCGCCCCCTCGTTAACCAGGGCCAGCCCTCGCCCCCCCTCGAATATTCCGCTAAAAGAGCAACGTTTGCGCTCGATCAATTCGCTAGAATTAGTCGCTGCTAGAATCGCTCCAACAGGTCATCGTTGGAGTAAAAATAATGAAAACCAAATTGTCGGTTTGTGCGGCCCTCCTCGGCATTGTCGCAAGCAGCGCTGCTCATGCGGAAGCGGGTGACTGGCTGGTGCGCGCCCGCGCCATCTGGGTCAGCCCGACCGAAAGCTCCTCCGGCATCGAGCCCGCATTTCCTGATGATCGCGTGGGCGTGGGCGCGGACGTGATGCCCGAGCTGGACTTCACTTATTTTGCCACGAAAAATGTCGGCTTCGAGCTGATCCTCGGCACCACCAAGCATAACGTCACCGGGCGCCGGGGCCTCGCCGGACTTGGCACGGTGGCCGACACCTGGGTGCTGCCGCCGACGCTCACCGCCCAGTACCACTTCGCGCCCGATGCCAAGGTGCGGCCCTATGTGGGCGCGGGCCTGAACTACACGATCTTCTACAATGAGGACGCCAGCAGCAGCCTCAATGCCGCCATCGGAGACACCAGCGTGAAGCTGAAGGACTCGGTCGGCTACGCGCTTCAGGCCGGCGTGGATATTGACCTGACCGAGAAGGTCTTCCTGAACCTTGATGTGAAGTACATCGACATGGACACCACGGCGACGCTGCGCACCGGCAACCTCGTCAACAAGGTTGACGTCAGCATCGACCCCATTGTTGCGGGCATTGGCATCGGCATGCGGTTCTAGACCCCGCAACTGATGACCCATACCCCAACGCGAGCCTCCGGCCCCTCCCGGAGGCTCGTTCGGTTCTGCCGCAATTTGCCCCGCGCGCCGCCGGGTGCTAGGCAATGCGAAGCGTATGGATGCACCGATTCCAGGTGGAGCCTGCCATGACCCGAGATGCCCTGCCCGACCAGCTGCCTGAACAACCGCTCACCCGGCCGACCTTCGCCGAACTGTTCACGCCCAAGCTCGTCACCGTGCTGCGAGAAGGATACGGGCTGGCCCGGCTGCGGGCGGACGCCATCGCCGGGCTCACCGTCGCCATCGTGGCGCTGCCGCTCTCCATGGCCATCGCCATCGCCTCGGGCGCATCTCCGGCGCAGGGGCTCTACACCGCCATCATCGGCGGCTTTCTCGTCTCCCTGCTTGGCGGCAGCCGGTTCCAGATCGGCGGCCCGGCGGGCGCGTTCATCGTGCTGGTGGCCGCAACCGTCGCCCAGCACGGCATGGACGGCCTGCTGCTCGCCACCATCCTCTCTGGCCTCATCCTCATGGCCATAGGCTTTCTGAGGCTGGGCACCTACATCAAGTTCATTCCCTACCCCGTCACCGTGGGGTTCACGGCAGGCATTGCCGTCATCATCTTTGCCAGCCAGATCAAGGAACTGCTGGGCCTCACCCTCACCCGGCCCGAGCCCGGCCCTTTTCTGGAGAAAATGCCGGTGCTGTGGGAGAGCCTGCCGAGTGTCACCCCCGCGGCCATCGGCCTGTCGCTGGCAACCATCACCATTATCGTGGGACTGAAATACCTGCGCCCCGGCTGGCCAGGCATGCTGGTGGCCGTCGCTGCCGCGTCCGTGGCGGCGGCGGTGCTCGGCCTGCCGGTCGCCACCATCGGCTCGGCCTATGGCGGCATTCCCGGCACGTTGCCGGTGCCCGGCCTGCCCGAGGTATCGCTTGCGAAAATCCTGGCCGTTCTGCCCAGCGCCGTTGCCTTCGCCCTGCTCGGCTCCATCGAATCCCTGCTCTCCGCCGTGGTGGCGGACGGCATGACCGGGCGCCGCCACCGCTCCAACTGCGAACTGGTGGCGCAAGGTGTGGCCAACATCGGCTCCGGCCTGTTCGGCGGCATCTGCGTGACCGGCACCATCGCCCGCACCGCCACCAACGTGCGCGCCGGGGCCCACGGCCCGGTGGCGGGCATGCTGCACGCCGTGTTCCTGCTGCTGTTCATTCTGGTGGCCGCCCCGCTGGCCAGCTTCATTCCGCTCGCCAGCCTTGCCGGCGTGCTGGCGGTGGTTGCCTGGAACATGGTGGAGAAGCACGCCATTGCCACCCTGATGCGTGCCGGGCGCGGCGCCGCGGCCGTCTTGCTGGTGACGTTCCTGCTCACCGTGTTCCGCGACCTGACGGAGGCGATCGTCGTCGGCTTCGCGCTGGGCTCGGTGCTGTTCATCCACCGCATGTCCTCGAGCGCTGCCGTCGAGACGCACACGCCGTTCGTACCGGAGGACCGTGCCGACACTCTGGAGGGCGAGCGCGTGCCCTATACGGGCGCGCAAGGTGCTGATCCGCGCATCGTCATCTACCGCATCACGGGCGCGTTCTTCTTCGGCTCGGCCGCCAGCATCGGCTCGGTGCTCGACCACATTTCGGACAAGCACAAGGCGCTGGTCATCGACTTCTCGGCGGTGCCGTTCCTCGATTCCACCGCCGCATACACCATCGACAGCCTTGCGCGGAAGGCCTCGGCGCGCGGCGTTTACGTGATGCTCAGCGGCACCACGCATGACATGCGCAAGGTGCTCTTCGCCCATGAGCTGAAGCCGCCGCTGGTGCACTACGAACGCCGGGTGGATGAGGCAGTGCTCAAGGTGCAGCACGCGCTTGAGGCAGGCGCATTTCCCGCATCTCCCATCGTTTCAGATTAATAATGATGGCCTGCCTGCGCGCGTGGTTGACATATTGTTGCGCAGCAACCTAGGAATATTTTGCAAATACGAAATCATAACGAGGTCGAGATGTCCACTTCCAACCGCCTTCGCCCCGAAACGCTGGCCGTTCATGCCGGATGGCGCGCCGACCCGACCACGGGCTCGGTCGCGGTGCCGATCTACCAGACCACCTCCTACCAGTTTCGCGATACCGAGCATGCGGCCAACCTGTTTGCGCTGAAGGAGCTGGGCAACATATACACC